>CAZTVT010000074.1:0-274 GCA_964617175.1 uncultured Clostridium sp. | reverse complement strand
CTTTTTACTTTTATTTACAATATCAAGATTATTTTTTTTCATAAAAGGCTCAATGTATTTATTAAAATCAACAATAGTTAAAACAGCTTCAAAATCACAAAATAATTTATTTTTTTCATTAGCATACATTTTAATTCTAGTAAGTTTAAATAATCTTTCAAATATATTTTTACTTAATCCTATATTTGCAATATTTTTTATAAGTATTTCCTTCCTATCTTTTACAAATATATTTTTATATACAATTATCGTTTCATCTCTTATCTCATATCTT
>CAZTVT010000073.1:0-5705 GCA_964617175.1 uncultured Clostridium sp. | reverse complement strand
ATAAATAGTACTTCATAAGTTATAAACAAAATAAAACACAGTAAATGAATTACAATATCAAATACAATTAATTTTTTTATATCTTTTGAAATACTAGTATATATAATACAAAAAATTCTAAATATTATCTCAAAAAATATAAAAATAATCATATATCCCAAAAAAGAATTAAAATATGAGATATTAGTTAAATTTTCTTTTATTCCTGCAATAAACCTAGTTCCTCCACAAAGCGGACATGGTTTTCCAGTAATAGATCTGTATACACATTTTGTAAGATTAGGCGATATACTATTTAAAATTTTAGCAAAAAAAGGAAAAAAAACTATATATAACGATAGCATTAGCATTGTAATACTTAAGTATATATAGTTTCTTTTATTTAACTTATTAAAAATCATATAAATCCTTATCTATATTGTTTAGTGTGTTATTAGTTTCGTTTTCTATTTCTTTTTGTATGTCATCACCTAATTTTTCAAATTCTTTTTGTACCTCATTTGAACTTAAAGCCATACCAAAAACAAAGAACCAAAATACCATAATTACTATTGAAAGAGCCGATAATATAACTCCTGCAATTGATACACCTTTTGGCTGTTTTTGTTTACTTTTTAACACAAGATCAATAATACCTAAAATAAGTCCTACTATTGCTGGTAAAAAAGCTATAATTCCACAAAATGGAACAAAAGCTATAATTATTGACACTATTCCTAATATTAATGCCGCGATTCCCATAAAAATTCCTCCTTAAAAATATACTAATATTATATTACCAATTTAATTAATTGTCAATTATTTTATGCATTTTCAGTAAGAATTGGTATTATCTGTTTTTTACGTGATACAACGCTTGGTAAAAAAGCTGTATTATTTTTTAGTTCAACATTATATGATTTTTCTACAAGACTTGCTTCTTTTCCTAAAGCTATTACTTGTGAATTACTATTAATAATATCAGTAATTGCAAAGAAAAACAAATCTAAATTTTTACTATCTATTACTTTTTGTATAGCAATTTCAATCTCTTCTTTTCTTTCTAACATATCAGATATACTTGCTGTATTTACTTGAGCTACTACAGTTTTTTTATTATCACCTAATACAAATTCCTTAGCATCTAAAGATACCAATTCATCTGCTGTTAAATCAGAAAGATCAGTTCCTGCTTTTAACATATTAAGTCCATATTCTTCTATATTTATTTCAGCTATTTTATTTAACTCTTCTGAGGCCTTTACATCCTCTTTTGTACACGTTGGTGATTTAAACAAAAGTGTATCTGATATAATAGCAGAAAGCATTAAAGTAGCTATTTTTTTATCAATTTCAATATTGTTTTCCTTATACATTTTATATAACACTGTTGCTGTACATCCTACTGGTTCTGCACGATAAAACAATTGATATCCAACTTTAAAATCCATAGTATGATGATCAATTACTTTTAATATTTTAGCATTATCTATACCATCTATACTTTGCTTAAATTCATTGTGATCCACTAAAATTACAGGTTTTCCTTCTTCTACTTTTTCGATATATTTAGGTTCCTCTATGCCTAAATAATTAAAAACATATTTGGTTTCTTTATTTAACTTTCCTAAAACACACGCCTTTGCGTTTCCTCCTAATTTATTTTCTAAATTTGCCATAACTATAGCTGATGTTACACTATCTGTATCAGGACTCTTATGCCCAAAAACTAAAACTTCTTCCATTTAAAATTCCCCCTCATTTTAAACAATTTTATTTGCCTAAACTAAATAAAATTAAACTTACTAATAAAAACAAATTAAATACTAATGATATTATAGATATTATTATTGCAAATATATACTTATCTCTTTTGGCTCTAATTTTCTTTTTATTAACTAAACTAAATATTAAAGCCAAAAGTGCTATTAAAGTACCTATAGCTGCTATAGCAATAATATATTTATCATCTAATATTTTAGAAATATCACAAAATACTACTATAAACCCCATAAGTAATGAAAATATTGCTATATTACTCTCTTTTATCATAATTTTTTCTCCTTTTTTACCAAAGCTTTTCTTCCTGTCTTGTAAGTATTCTTTTTACATTTGCTCTATGTTTAAACATTATTATTAAACAAGAAATGATTACCGGTATAATATATTCTTTTACAGTAAATATGGTTATAACTACGTATACAAGTGTTCCTAAAAAGGTTCCCATTGCTACTGTTCTAGTAATTAATATTACAATTAATCCTACAATGGTACATATTAAAGCTGTTCTTGTATCTAATATAAAAGCTGTTGTCATTCCAACAATTACACCTTTACCACCTTTAAATTTATAATATATAGGATAACAGTGACCTATTACTGCTGCCACTATAAACACTGATTTTAAAGTTGTAGTGGTATCTTGACTAAATATTTTACCTATAACATATACTAATGTAAATGATATTAGAACTTTTAATATATCACATATTATAACAAGAGTTCCAAGTGGCTTTCCAAGTACTCTCATTGCATTTGCAGTACCAGCATTTCCACTTCCAAGTTTACGAATATCTTCACCTGTTTTTATTTTACAAATTCCTATTGCTGGATTAATACTACAAATTAGATAAGTAATTATAAATATAAAAAAAGCATATATTGTCATAAAAATTTCCCCCTCAAAAGTCTATTTTTCTCTTTTTCCTTTTTCTCTTATTATCATATGTATAGGTGTTCCTTTAAATTCAAAATGTTTTCTTATATGATTTTCTAAATATCTAACGTAAGAAAAATGCATCAATGGTTTTGAATTTACAAATATAACAAATGTAGGTGGTCTTACTGATACTTGCGCTGCATAATATACTTTAAGTCTTCTACCTTTATCAGATGGTGGCTGAGTTATTGCCACTGCTTCTGATATTACATCATTAAGTAAGCTTGTTGGCACTCTTAAGTTGTTATTTTTATCTACTTCATTTATTACTTCAAAAATATTGTTTACTCTTTTTCCTGTAAGTACAGACATAAATATTATAGGTGCATACTTAAGATATGCAAGTTTTGAGTAAACTTGTTTTTTGTAACTATCAAATGTATAATTATCTTTATCTATTAAATCCCATTTATTTATTACAATAATTATTCCTTTTCCGTGCTTCATGAGCAAGTCCTGCTATTTTTTCATCTTGCTCTGTTACTCCCTCTTTTGCATCTATTAATATCATACATACATTAGCTCTATCTATAGCATTTTTTGCTTTAACTACAGAGTATTCTTCTATATCTTCATATATTTTATTTTTTCTTCTAATACCTGCTGTATCAATAAAAGTATATTTTCCATATTTATTATTAAATTCAGTATCTATTGCATCTCTTGTTGTTCCTGCTATATCTGATACTATAAGCCTTTCTTCTCCAAGTATTTTGTTAATTAGAGATGATTTACCAACATTTGGTTTACCAATTATTGCAACTTTTATTCTTTCATCTTCTTCGTCTTCTTGTATTATATTTCCTAAGTTATCATATATTTCATCTAACATTTCACCAATTCCAAGCTTTTTTCCAGCAGATATTGCAAGAGGATCTCCAAGACCAAGATCATAAAACTCATAAATTTCAGCAGGTGGTTCACCTACTCTGTCACATTTATTACAAACTAAAATAACAGGCTTTTTTGTACGCTTCAACATAAGGGCAATTTCTTTATCTGAAGCTGTAACACCAGTCTTTACATCAGTTATAAAAACAATAACATCTGCTATATCCATGGCAAGTTCTGCCTGTCTTCTCATCTGCTTTAATATAATATCTTCAGACTCAGGTTCGATTCCTCCTGTATCTATTATTCTAAATTTTACATTTCTCCACTCACAATCAGCATATATTCTATCCCTAGTAACTCCAGGTATATCTTTTATAATTGCAATTTTTTCACCTGCTAACACATTAAAAAGTGTAGATTTACCAACATTTGGGCGGCCAACTATTGCTACTGTTTTTTTTGCCATAACCCCCTCCTTTATAAACATATTAGTATATATTTTAACATTTTTATGTCAAAATGTCAAAACTATAATTTCTTTTTTATATAATTAGAGTAAAAATTAAGTATTATAGCAAATATTATACATATAAAACTAAGGAACCTTAAAACTAATACATTATCATTAAAAAGGCATGATGCTACTCCAAAGACAATAGCAACTAGTGCTAGAACTACAACAATAAGTTCTAATATTTTTTGTTTTAACATACTATCTCTCCTTTTATATATATAATTTTACTACTAAGAAAAAAATAAATCAATAAAAAGAGAGGCTGATATAAAAATCAACTTCTCTTAAATTTTAGCTATAAATTTATCAAACATTTATTTATTATCTAAATTTTCAAAATATTTTTTATTAAATAAATATTTTTCATCATTTGGCCTTATTTTACCAACTAATTCATTATATTTTTTTGCAGCATCATAATTTCCTAATTTATCATAACATACACACAATCCTAGATATGGAATATAATCATAATATTCTAGCTGTTCAAATCCACCACTATTTATATTTGGCTTTAAAGTAGTAGCAAGCTTATACCAGAATATAGCAATATCATATCTATTGTTTAAAAAGAAGTTTTTTGCTATCTCACAACAAATACTAGCTCTAGGTTTATCATATTCTAAACTTCTAAGTAAAGCCTTAATGCAATTAGTTCTATCATTTATCATAGTATAACAATTACTAAGATCAAGACAAGCACTAATTTTATTTTCTATCCATGCGTCTTCTCTTTCAAAAAATTTATTAAATTCCTCTATTGATTCTTTATACATAGAATGATAATATAATTCTCTTGCATAATAAAACTGTTGTCTTGCATCTAAAGTTTTACCATCTTTTATCATCTTTTCAAAAATATTTAAATTTCTTTTAGTATATTCTTTCTTTTCTTTTTTATGAGATATAGCTATATCAGAAAATATAATATTACCAGAAGGAACAATAACTTCATGAACAGGACTTACCCATTTATATCCTTTCTTATTTTTTATAAGTCTTTCTCTATTATATGAAAAAGTGGCTTTTCCTTCTTTGTCATATGAAAGATTATATTTCATCATTACTATATCTATTTTTTTATCTAAGCTATTTTTTAATAACAAAAACTTTTTTTTATCTTCTTTTAGTATCACATCATCAGCATCTAACCATAATATATATTCTTTTGTAGCTTTTGAAAATGAATAATTTCTTGCTTTTGAAAAATCATCCACCCATTTAAATTCATATACCTTATCAGTATATTTACTAGCTATATTTTTTGTTTTATCTTTAGAACCAGTATCTACTATAATTATCTCATCTACTATATCCTTTGCACTCTCTAAACATCTTGCAAGTATTTTTTCTTCATCTTTAACTATCATACATAAACTAATACTAATCATAAAAAGCCTCCTTAATAATTATATTATTAAAAAGACTTTTATTTAGAATTATTTTGTCACATTTAATTAATATTATATTTTTTTATTTCTTCGTAAATACAATAATTAATTAACTTAGTAATTGAAATATTATACTTTTTAGTAAAATTTGCCATTGCTTCATACAAACTTTCATATATTCTTAGTTTTGTTTGTTCTCCTTCCTCTCTTTTATATATGTTTATTTTATTTAAATTATCCTTAAAATTATTCTTAATTGATTCATTTA
>CAZTVT010000072.1:0-5816 GCA_964617175.1 uncultured Clostridium sp. | reverse complement strand
AAAAATGAGTGAAAATTTTTCACTCATTTTTCGTTAGGACTTTTTTTACAGCCCCCTTTAATTTTAACTTGCCTTAGGACTATCATGACTATACTTTCGTTTAGTAGCCATTCCTCCACGTATATGACGTTCAGCCTTATTTATTTCTAAAACTTTTTTTGCATCACGTGCAAGGGAAGGATTAACTTTTTCTAATCTTTCTGAAATATCCTTATGTACAGTTGATTTACTTACGTTAAATTTTTTTGCCGCTTGCCTTACTGTACTTTTGGTTTCAATAATATAGCTAGCAAGCAACTTTGCTCTTTCTTCAATATCTGACACTTGAAAATCTCTCCTTTTCTACAAATAATTTATACTAGTATTTTATTCTATACCAAAAAAAATATTCATAAACAAATCAATTTATTTAAATATATATGTAGGATCAACATTATTATTATTCTTAAACAAAGTAAAATGTAAATGAGGTTCATCTTTAATTTCTCCAATAGCTGTATTTGATATTTTTCCTATTACTTGTCCCTTATTTACAGTTTGTTTTTCTTTTACACTAATATTTTTATCTAAATTAGAATAACTACTTTTATACCCTTGTCCATGATCTATTACTATTGTTGTACCATAGAAAGAATCTTCATATACTTTTTCTATTGTACCTTTTTCTATTGATTTAACATTTGTTCCAATATCTGCAGCTATATCAATACCATCATGTGTTTTCCAAAGTTCTAAAGTTTTAGAATATATTACCTTATCTATTGAATATTGTTTTTGTACTTCACCATTTATTGGTTTTGAAAAAGATAATGGCTTTACTGTAGTTTGGGTTTGTTTACTAGAGGTTGAATTTGTGCTAACTTTTGCTTCTGCTGCATTAGTAGTATTATTTTCTATACTACTATTATCTTCAATTTTTGACGAAGTATCCTTAGAATTACTTATTGTAGATACAGTTTGATTTTCATCTATATTATCTTTTGCATAAAGTTCATAATCTTCTTTTGCAAATAAATTATATGCTTTAAATGTTATTGCTACACTTGCACCACCAAGTATTACCATACAAAATAGCAATACATAATATCCTTTTGATAACTTATTTTTATTTTTAAATAAATTATCAAAATATTCTTTTAAATTTATATTAATCTTTTTTTCTTTATTTTCATTATTTACATAGGCACCTTTTCGTCTTCTTTTACTTGCTAAATTATCATTCTCTTTTTTTTCATTTGTAACTTCGTTTTTTATTTCATGTGTACCTTCATTATTAAATATATTTTTTATTTTTATTTTCATATCTGATAACTCCTTTGTATAATTTATATATAGCTAATGTTTAATTCTCACCTCCTAAAACAATAACTATAATGTCTACTATATATATATTCATGACATGTCTCAAATATTACTGTTTGTCCAAAAAATTTACACTATTTAATTATTATTTTATTAATTTACTGTTATAACTGATTTTTTATAACAAAACAAAACCTTAAATACTAATTTGTATCTAAGGTTTCTATTTCTCTTAATATATTGATATATTGATATTTTATTATATATACACATTATACAACATAAGTATCAGTACCTCTTATTATTACTTAATTACTTAATGAATTCTCGTTTTCTATATATAGCGATTTTTACTTTTCTTATCTTCTTTTACTATTTCTTCTGATAAATTTTCTATTTTGAAAGGCTTAATTTGTGGTAGAACAATTTTTTTAACTCATCTAATTTATCTTCTGGAATCAATATTTTATCTTGTTTTTCAAACATTTTGAATATTTTTATAAGATTTTTTTATTTTTCCATTGTATAAATTTTATTTTGGTAAAATACATAAATCTTATTAATAGATTCTAAAGTTATATAATCTTGTATATTTAAATTTAATACACATAATTTAATAATTTTTTTCATATATTTTATTAACATTCTAGATTTCGACTAATCCTTTATTATATATATTTGTTCCTCTTTTGTATCTAGTCGGTTCATACCTCCTATTAAATTGAAGTGTTTTAAAGTCTAAATCTACTACATCAATAATCATCTTTACTTGCTCCTTTATTACTATATATTGCTCTATCAAAAATCTTTTATTTTTAGCATCTTTTATTATTTAAATTAAAAATATTGCATATAGTGGTACAGATTTTATATTATTTTCAAATCCAAAATTCTTAGTTGAAATTCTAATTGCGTATTTAGGCTTGTTTTCTTTCATATATAAATTTAAACTAGTAGATTTCACACTATTTCCACTTTTTACTTCAACTGGTATTATTCCATCATCATTATAGATTATAAAATCTACCTCTGCATTTCTTCCATATGTCCAATAATATAATGATGTATCTTTAGAGGTAAACTCCTAAGCTATATAATTCTCAGTAATTGCTCCTTTAAATTCAAAAGGTCTTTCCAACATTATATCTGGATATTTTATTTCGGAAATTGAAGTTAATAATCCTACATCGCTTAAATATAATTTAAACATATCCTCATCTATATAAACTTTTAATGGTATTTCAGTTTTTTTTATTTTATAACTTGCTAATACCATTCCTGCTGAAACTAACCATTCAATTGGTGTTTCATATTTTCTCTTTCTGCCATCATCATCAATTAAATTATATCTAAATGTTTTCTTATCTTTGGCTAATTGACTTGGTATATTTTTATATATTTTCTCTATTTTTATAGCTTCAATATTACTTTTTACATACTTTTTCATATCGGCAATATACATTTCAATAATATTCGATATTATATTAGAATCATATTTTAATATATCTAAATCATTTTCTATAAAATTGTTTACTGCTTCTGGCATTCCTCCTACACATAAATATTGTTTATATAAAGTTAATGCTTGTTCATGTGCAAATAAAGGCATTGCTTCCATCTTCAAATAACATTCCTTTATCTTATTCAATAGCATTTCTTTTCCTGTAGCCATTAAAAATTCTTCAAAATTCATTGGATACATATATTCCATTCTTATTTTTCCTACTGGAAATGAACTATTAAATCTATTTATTTTTACTCCGTAATAAACTTCCTGCACATACAATTTTATATGGTTTCTCTGTTTCATTAAAATACTTGAGTGATACTATAAAGTTCTCACTTACTTGTACTTCATCAAAAAATAACAGAGTTCTGTCTAAGTCTATCTTCTTACCAATATATAATTCAAGTTCTTCTAATATTTTTTCTTCATCAATAGTTTTTTCAAAAATATTTCTTACTTCTTCATTTTTTTCTAAATTAAAATACAAATATTGTTCAAAATTTTCTTTTCCAAATTTATCAATTGTGTATGTTTTTCCAATTTGTCTTACTACGAATTACCATTAATGGTTTTTTCATTCCTGATTTTTTCCAATCAAATAATTTTTTTTCAAACAATCTAACCATTTCTATCTCCCCCATTACTAATATTATTACCATAAACTTAAAGAATAATCAACATTTTCGCCACTTTTTGTATGTATTTTATAAATATTTTTGCCACTTTTTGTATGTTTTGTTCAGACATTTTTGCCACATAAAGACAAAAACCTTAAATACTAATTTGTATCTAAAGTTTCTATTTCTCTTAATATATTGGTATATTAATATTTTATTATATATACACATTATAGCAACATAAGTATCATTACCTCTTATTATTACTTAATTACTTAATTACTTAATGAATTCTCGTTTTCTATATATAGCAATTTTTTACTTTTCTTAGCCTCTTTTTCTAATTCTCTCAAACTCTTTTTTGGCGTTGGCAAATCTTCTGGCATAGTTCCTCCCAGCTTCTTTAATTGCCCTTCTAACTATTTTTCCAATTTTGTTATGAGTATTACAAGCTCCCTTTTCTGTTTGTATATTATCTTTTCTTGATTTTTCCTCTGTTTGAGATATTCTAAATAAGTTAGCACTTAGTTCTGTACTTCCCATATTATCCAAAATGTCTTCTCTATGTCTTAATCCTTTTCTTTTGGCTATATCGTCAGCTGTTTCACCATTATATAATCCATTATATCCAGCATTATGAAATTTATCAAAATTTTTTACCCCTGCATTTTTAGCAGCTTGATTAAGTGAGTAATTTCCTTTTTTAGTTAAATTTCTTTGATAAAATCTCTTTTCTTCTTCAGTTAGCATACTATATTCTTTTTCACCAATTTCTTGTCTTCTTGTTTGAACTGCAAAATATGTTTGAGCTAGTGCAATAACTTTTTTTCGACTATCCCCATTTTGTGCTATTAAATAGCAAGCGTATCGAGTTAGTTTATAATCTTTTTGTTTTTTTTCTGCTCCTGAACCTATTTGTACCATTTGGTCTACGTCGACAAAATGGTCAAATACACTAAACTCACTATTTTCACAAGATTCTTTTGCTTTGTTTACTACATTTTCAAATTTTCGCCATTCCTTATAATCTAAAACTGCTTATAATTCTCTTGCATACCAATATTCAATTCCGTTTTCATCAATATGCCTAACATCTTCAAAATTCTGATTACTATACTTCTCATTTTGTTCAAAGTTATTCATTTAAAACCATCTCCATTTCTTATTGCAATGCTTAAGCAAATAACAATATTTTTAAATTATTTATAAGCACTTTTATAATATGGCTATATAAAAGTAACTAATAAACAAAAAAGTGATTTTATAATTTTTGAATTCATTTATATTTATATTTTTACCTTGCGTTTTAATGTTTATTATATATATAATCACTCTTTTCAAGACTCAATATACTATACACTTTACCACATATTTTATAACAGATACTAATTTGTATCTAAAGTTTCTATTTCTACTCCTGTATAATAGTGTTTTATTATATCTATATAACTATATCCTTTGGATGCATATGTGTCAGCACCTACTTGGCTCATACCTATTCCGTGTCCGTATCCAGTAACATTAAATACTAAACAATCTTCTTTTACTTCAAGTTTAAAATCAGTTGATTTAAGTGCAAACATAGTTCTTAAATTTTCAGCACTTACAACAACATCCCCCGCCTTTATATTTTTTACTCTTCCGCTTGTTGTATATTCATTTATACAAGCACTTTTACAATCCTCACTTGATATATCACTTCCAAACTTTTCCTTTATTTTAGAAATAAACTCAGAAAATTTTACAGTAACTTGACTAGTTCTATTTGCATAATCTACTTTTTCCTCATTTTCCACTGATACTAAATATGGTAATTTTTCTCCACCCCATATTTGATCTATATTTTCTGTTTTATATGGACTACTAGCATGAAAAAAAGCTTTTATATATTCTCCATTATACGTTATTACCTGATTTTGTGTTGATACTACTGCCTCATTTATTTTTGACCAATATTCTTTTATTAGTTCTTCACTAAATCCTCTTTTTCTCCAAATAGAAAAAAGTGTGTCTTTATCATAGAAAGCTTGGCAATGCATATGATTATCACATATATCTGCATCTTCCCCTTCTCCTTTAGACATCATCTTTTTATATGTATATGTACGTGCAACTACAGCCTGTGCTTTTAAAGCCTCTATATCATATGATGGTGGCATTTCAGATGGAACAACACCTCTTAAATAATCGTTTATATCCATTGCTACAATTTCACCAGTTTTAGTATATTTCACTCTTATTATTTGTTCAGCTTTATATTCAATAGTATTTTCTTCATCAAATTCTTTACTTTTTTCTTCTTCCATTTTTTTAGAAATTTCTTTTTTATTTATGTAACTATTTATTCCAAATAATATAGCGCATAGAATAATAATTATAATTGAGAATAT
>CAZTVT010000071.1:0-5874 GCA_964617175.1 uncultured Clostridium sp. | reverse complement strand
TTTATCTAAACTTTCAATATCCGAAATATTTTTTTCAATACTTCCATCTATATATGTTAAATTTTCACTATCTAGCATATCAACAACTATTTGTCCTATTTTTATTTTAAGTTCTGTAGTTAACTTCTGTCTTGCAATTTCATATGCATTAGGTAGAATATTCATCATATATTTTATTTCGTTTTCTACTAGTTTTAAAAAAGTTACCATTTCTCTTAAAATATATTCTCTCTTTTTTAATTTTCTAGCTTTATATGTTCCAATATATGCTGTGATACACACTATAAGAATAGATATTATTATTTTTATCATTATCATCCGCATACCTCCAATTTATTATTCTTAAATTTATGAATATGTTCAATTGTTCCTGGACCATTTCTATTAGATAGAATTACTATATTTTCAAAATACCCTTCATTTAATAATTTTGAAATACTAGTTTTTCTGGTTATATCATCTATATTTTTTCCATGCATAGTAAATACCAATCCCACTCCACTTAATGCTGCATACTCAATTGCTTCAATATCCTTATTTGTTCCAATTTCATCTGTAGCTATAACAGAAAGTCCCATGCTTCTTACCATCATTTCCATACCTAAATACTTAGGACAGTTTGAAATTACATCTGTTCTTATACCAACATCTAAATTAATGATTCCGTTTGATACAGAAGCTATCTCGCCCCTCTCATCTACTAATCCTACATTTAAACCATTAAAGTTTAATACTTTAACTCCACTACTTATTTGCCTTATTAAATCTCTTAATAATGTAGTTTTTCCGCAACCCGGTGGAGATACAATTAAAGTATTTATAAATGAATTACGCTTTATTACATATGGAAGTAATTTATCTGCGCAACCTAAAACCTGTCTTGCCACCCTAATATTCATACTATTTATGTTTTTTATATTTTTTATCTTACCATCTTGAATAACTACTTCACCACAAATTCCAACTCTATGCCCACCTTTTATTACAACAAATCCATTATTTATATCATTTTGTATAGCATATATAGAATTTTTCGATATATTAACCAAAATATCTAGTAAATCTTTGATTGTAATAACATATCCCATCATAATTTCTACTTTTGATGAAATAACTATACCTCTTTTCCCTACTCTTAATCTTATTTCTGTTATTCCTTCTCTTGAACCTATATTTGATATTTCTCTTGCTATAGGAAAAGGTAATACTTTTATAATTTCCTCTAACATATGCTCACCTCTTTTTGTTATATAGTTTACTACATATAGTGCAAAAGAATTGTAGAAAATTAGTTTTATGTTATAAATAAAAGCACTAATTTTAGCAAAAAATAAAAGATATGAAAATATATCTATACTTTCATATCTCTTATTTAATTCTTTTATTAATATAATTTTCTAATATATTTATTGTTTCATCAACACCTAACTTTGATGTATCAATACATAACTCATCATTATCCCTATAGCCCCAGACTTGCAATGTAAAATGGTTATAATATTCAGCTCTTTGTTTATCTATATGTTTAATTTTCTTTTCTGCAATTTCTTTACTTAAGTTTTCATATTTCATCTTTCTATTTATTTTAAACTCAATATCTAATGAATAAATAAATAATTTTATTACATTTGGTTTATCTTTTAATATGTTTTTGATATATAAGTAATATAAGTTTATATCTTAAAATTGTAAAGAAAAAATTCCAGACGCGTCTGGAATTTTCGAATAAGTCAAATAAAATCTTCTCATATTGAATAAATTGCTCTTTGAAAATCCTTTGCCAATTTCTCTTGTTAGTTTCTTTGAAACATTTAATAATATTGATTTTCCATATTCTGCCTTTATTTTTCCTGATTGTTCTTTTTCAATGATAATTTTTCCTATATTCCAATATGTATCAATTAATGTTCTATTTACTTCTAAAGATATTTTATTTCTAGCATCTAAAACTAATTTTTTAATCTATTCTGCCAATTCATTAGAAATTGCGTCTTTATCTATTAATTCTTTTTCCATCATTTACCTTCTTTCTAATTTGGCAACGGCTGTTGCTAAATTACATTTTCTCTTTTATTAGTTCATACTATATCATAAAATTCAAAATTTTTCCATTAAATCTATAAATTTTCACACATATATTAATTCATTTAATATATTCTCCTCTGCTTGTTGCTTAATTGCATTAATATTTCCCACCAAATAAAGCATATCTGTATTTTTCATATCTTCGGTCAAATTGCTTTTAGCTTTCAAATCTTCAATAATTTGATTAACTATTTTAGTTGCTGTTTCCTGTATCTCTTCTAAATGGTCTATCAGTGTATTTTCCATAGACATTATTGTGTATTCTGCTTTCTTATGTTTTTTTATAGTTTAATCTCATTCTTACATATTTATTTAAATGTATTTTCTTTTGTTTTGGTAATACTAAATTTGGAATATAATACTCTCCTTGTCTTACATATTCTATTCCTGTTCTTTCATCAATAAATCTTTCTTTTAATTCTTTGTTCTCCATAATTTTTAAATCTCCTCTTAATTTTTTTACAAAACTAACTCTAGTCAAAAAGGTGTATTATATCTTCTTTAGACATTTTATTAATAAAGTTTTCTCCTGTCTTTACTATATTATTAGACAAGTTTATTTTTCTTTCTTGAAGCTTTTCAATTTTTTCCTCAATAGTATTTTCTGTTATAAGTTTAAAAACTTGAACATTTTTCTTTTGACCTATCCTATGTGCTCTATCTGTTGCTTGATTTTGTACAGATATATTCCACCAAGGATCAAAATGAATAACTATATCTGCACCAATTAAATTAAGTCCTGTTCCACCCGCTTTAAGTGATATAAGAAAAACTTTAACATCATTTTCTGTATTAAATTTATTTACCATTTCAAGCCTTTTATCTGATTTTGTTTTTCCTGTTAATTCCATATATGGTATGCTACTTTCATCAAGCTCTTTTTTTAAGATATCAAGCATTGAAGTAAATTGTGAAAATAACAATACTTTATGACCAGATAAAATAGCATTATTTAATATATCTAAACATTGTATCATTTTAGAGGAAGTACCTGTATAATTTGATAAGAAAAGCGATGGATGACAACAAATTTGTCTAAGTCTTGTAATAAGTGATAAGATTTGTAATTTATTTTTTTCAAAGTTAGAATTATCTTATAAATTTTTCATTTCATTCTTTGCTTTTAAAAGATATGCTTCATATATTTTTCTTTGCTCTTCTTCCATACTACTATACAATACAGTTTCTGTTTTTAAAGGTAATTCTTTTAATACATCTTTTTTAATACGCCTAAGTATAAAAGGTTTTACCTGAAATTCTAATTTTTTAATTGCATTCTTATCATCATCTTTTACTATTGGTATTTCATAATTATCCTTAAATTTCGGATAAGAATACAAATAACCTTTCATACAAAAATCAAAAATAGACCAAAGCTCAGATAAAGAGTTTTCTATTGGTGTACCAGTAAGAGCAAACTTTGTAATACCATTTAATTTTTTTAAAGATTTAGAATTTTTAGTATTGCTATTTTTTATATACTGTGCTTCATCTGCTATTATGTACCTAAAATTAAAATCAGCATAATTTTCTATATCTCTTTTTAACATATCATATGATGTTATAGCAACATCATACCTATTTAACTCATTAATCTTAGCTTTTCTTTCTTCTGCATTTCCATTTATAACAATAACATCTAAAGTAGGGGCAAATTTATTTATTTCTTTTTTCCAGTTTAGATACAGTGAACTTGGACATACTACTATAGAAGTAGATCTTTTACTAGTTACGTTATTATTTTTTTCATCTAGTAATAATGCAATCAGTTGTATAGTTTTACCAAGCCCCATTTCATCTGCAAGTATTCCACCAAAGTTATATTTATCTAAAACTTTAAGCCAATTAAATCCTACTTTTTGATATTCTCTTAAATTCCCATTAAAATTATCTGGCAATTTAAAATTTAGATTACTAGAATTTGTTATATCTCTAATTAATTTTTCAAAACTCTTATCTTTGTTTATTATTAATTTATTATCACTTGCAAGTTTATCCAAATAAAGTGCTCTAAATTTTGGAACCTGAATTTCACTTTTACTAAAATCTGAAATATTTAAGGTTTTAGCTAAGTTTACTAAAGTATCAATTTCTTCAGATTCGAGATTTATAAAAGCTCCATCTTTTAATCTATAATATTTCTTTTTAAGTGTATATGACTTAAAAATCCCTTTAAGTTCATCATTAGAGAAATTTAATTTTGAAATATCTAAATTTAAAAGTTCATTATCTACTTTTACTCCAATAGCAAAAGTTTTAGGTTTCATTATTTGCCTTTTCTTTAGTCTATCTGTTATATATACATTAAAATTTAAATTAAAAAGATTTATTCCATACGTTAAAAAATTATATATATCATTTTCATTATTTAAATATATTCTCTTTTTATCTGAATCTATAACAAACTTATTATCTCTAAAAATTTTATTTGCTTTCTTTTCCTTTAATATATTTCTATTACATTTAATATTTGAAGTGCCATCAAAAGGATTAATTTCTATATTTCCATAGCAAAATCTTACATCACATATAACATCTAAATTTTCATCTATATCTAAATATGTTTTTATATCAAGTTCTTCAGGTTTATATTTATTAAGTATACTATCACTAATACTTAAAAGGCCTACTTTTTTTATTCTAGGAACTACATATTCACAAAAGCTAGCACAATCATTAGATGGTATAAAAATAGTGTTCTCATTTTTACTTTTTAATTCCTTAAGAAGAGGATATATATTTTCTTTAAAATCATTTGAACATCTATGTAACTTATCTTTAAACAATATATACAAGTAATCTTGTCCATTAAACATATAGTAATCATCATTAAATTGTGATATTTCGATACCATCTTCTACTTCTTGTACTTCAATTTCAAATTTTGGATCTTCATCTACAAAAGTAATCATTCCAGATGTATTACTAGAATAAGCGCCCTCTAATATCACACTCTCTTTATTATATATACTAAAAAAATCATCTAAAGCTCCGTAACTTAACCTGATTATACCTTTGTACCTATTTGACACATTAAAATAATAACTACCAAGTTTAGAATATTCGTCATATTCGTTCATTCTTTTTACTACAAATTTTACTATTTCTTGAGAATTAGGGTTAAAATTTTTCAGGTCATGTATAAACTCTAAATCTTTACCATACTTATACTTTTCTTTTTGAATCATACATTCATAAAATTTTAATAAATCTTTTAACTTATACATTTTTTCCTTTCCAATTTGAAATGATAAGTTAAATTTATTATCTAATGGAACTATTTCTAAAATTGGTATTAAGTTTACACCGTCACCTTTAGAAGTTTCATACATTTCTAAATTTTCATAATAATTTACTATACTATTATTATTTATTTTTAAATCTATTTTTTGTGTATAGTTATTATATAATTTATTTGTATTTATTAAATTATTATTCTCTTCTTTAAAAAGTAAATACTCATCTTCATTTATATACATATTAAAAAGTGCTGCAATAATATGTTTGCATGGCGTAGTTCTAGATAAAGAAGCAGGACAGTTACATGAATATGTAAGCTTTGATTTTTCTTTTGAAATCTGAACATCATATATATATGTACCTTCTACATATGATTTTGAAATATAGTTTTCTTCGTCTGTCATATTAAAATTTGCTACTTTTACTCTAAATTGTTCAAAATACTTTTTTCCTTTTGCTGTAACTTCTGTTCCACTTATGCTAAGTATTTTATTTATTTCATTTGGATTTATTAACATATATTACACCTACACTAAAATTAAATTATAT
>CAZTVT010000070.1:0-6440 GCA_964617175.1 uncultured Clostridium sp. | reverse complement strand
ATTTACGATACTACTGTTATTAATAGTGACTACATCTCTTTTAGCTATATCACTCACAATTATATACCATATATAATCTTAATTATTCTTATTATAATACTTATAATTCTTATTATACTTATTATTAAAATTGAGAAAAATAAAAAGAAAGAAAAACACATTTAAAACGTTAAACATATAAAAAGTTAAATATAATATATCTGTCTGCTAACAAAATTCTTATTAACAGACAGATATTTTTTCTTTATAAATAAAGATTTAATTACTATCTGTAGTAGTTTCTATTTGTTCAACTAATTTATTTTCAACTAAAGTTTTTGTCTTAGCTTCATCTAATACAAAATATGATACTCCGTTAATATATTTAGCTTCTCCTGGTGCAGTACATGATGTAATATTTGAAGTATCAACTTTAATAACGTCTGTAGAATACTTTAGAGCTTCTCTTGCTGTTATATTTGTATCTGTATTATCCAAAGCTATATTTATTAAATCAGGTATTTTTGTTAAATTTTTAGCAGATAACACTGTAGATATAAAGTTTTTTATAAATTGCTGCTGTACCTCTGTTCTTTGCAAATCTCCCATAGCATAACCAGAACCATCATTACCTTTTCTATATCTTACAAACTGTTCTGCCTGCTTACCATTTAAAACTTGTACACCTGGTTTTAGATCTATATGTAAATTTTGTGTAGGATCATCATACTTCATTCTGATTGGAACATCAACCTCTACTCCACCAACTGCATCAACAATCTCATGTAGCATTTTTGAATCAAATATTAAATAATAATCTATATCTACCCCAATTAGTTCTTCTATTTGATTTATAAAAGGTTGAACATTTTTTCCTCTATACAAAGAATTTAATTTATGCCCATTGCAATATTCATTTGTTATATATGTATCTCTTGGAATAGACATCATTGATACTTTTCCATTTTTAACATCATAATTAACATATATCATAGTATCTGTTAAATCTTGATTAGTTCCACAAACCAAAGCGTTTATTTCTTCCTTTTTCTTAGACGATATTTGATTTCCTGCACCCTTACTATCTATATCATCTTCACCAATTACTCTATTTACTGCATATAGTCCTCCCCAGAGTATTGCTCCTATTATAAATAAAGTTATAAATAATGAAGTGAACTTTTGATATATATTTTTTTTATTTTTCTTCCTTTTTTTCTTACTCATATCTTAATATTATACTCCTTCTGTGTTACTTTCTTATTCGCCACCTGATACATCATCACTTGGAAATTTTGTTTTTATTATATTCTTCGACTCTGTTTTATCTAGCATAAAAAATGACATCCAAGATGTTGATTTATCTCCAACATCTTTTAAAGTTCCCGGTGCAGTACATGAATATATTCCATTAATGTCAATTTTTGAAGCATCAGTTATATATTTAGTAAGTTCTCGCGCTGTTACATTAGTCTCTGTATTTTTTAAAGCAATATTTATTAAATCAGGTATTTTAGATATGTTTTTTGCAGACAACACTTGGGATATAAACGCTTTTATAAAATCTTGTTGAGTCTCTGTTCTTTGAACATCCCCCAAAGGATAGCCTACAGTCATGTCATTATTATGTCTAAATCTTACAAAGCCTTCTGCTTGCTCTCCATTTAATATCTGTTTACCTGGCTGTAAGTCAATATGCAAATTTTGAGAGCCATCATCATATTTCATTCGCATTGGTACTTCTATTTCTACGCCTCCAATGGCATCAACCATATTTTTTAGCATAGTAGCATCAAAAACTAGGTAATAATCTATATTTACATCAAGCATGTTTTCCACTTGATTTACTAAAGACATTATTCCTTTACTATAATACATATAGTTAATTTTATAAACTGAACTCATAGTAGGATTTGATACTATAGATGTATCCCTTGGAATAGACATCATTGCTATTTTCCCTGTTTCTACATTATATTTTACGTATATAATCGTATCAGTTAATTCCTGATTTTTTCCGCAAACTAATGCATTGATTACTTTTTTCTTAGGAGTTGAATTTGTTGATATAACATTTCCATTTTCATCTATTTCTTCTTCTCCAATTACCATATAGTTTACTGCATATAGAATTCCCCATAATACTATGCTAATTATACTAATTATAATAAATATTATAGTTATTTTTTGAATACAATTCTTTTTTGTTTTCTTGGTCATGCGCACCTCTTTATTTATTTTATATTTGATTTAATAATATTTACTAATAAATTATTGTTATATAAGGTTTTAGTAATTGTAGTTTTGTTGATATTTTCTGCTATACCACTTGTTACAGAAGGCATTGGAGATATAAAAGCCAAAATTGCAAGAATAATATATACAATTGCTAATGATTTAATTCCTCCAAGTGCAAGTCCCCCTATTTGATTTACACTATTTAATATAGGTAAGTCAAATACAAAGTTTAATATTTTCTTTAATATTAATATTATAAGTGTAACAATTATAAATATAATAAAGAAACTTAAACCCTTTAATATAAACATCGTAATACTTTCTGATTGCTTATCTATTTGTTCATCAGATATTATTCCTTTTATAATTGTACTATATATTGTATTGTTATCTATATCAGATTTATTATCATTAACTGCTTTACTTATACCTTCGTGTACATTGTTATATAAGTCAGTTCCAGGTGCAGTTTGTCTTAAAGTATTTGCCACTGGTATTTGTAATAGTAAAGATAATACTATTGCAACTATAATAGCAACAAAACTTACTAGCACATTTATTAGACCTTTTTTATATCCAATAAAAGCACCTAGTGCAATAAATAAAATTAATACAATATCTATAATCATATTATCCCCCTTATATGCTAACAACATACACCTTATTTGAATATATGAGTGCAATAGATTTACCGTTATTAAATGCAATTGCATCTTTTGGTGGAAAATCAATATTAATATTCTTTACCTCTATTCCCCATTTATTTATAACTTGTAAGGAATCTTGATATACAAGATACTCAAGCACACCACTATTTTTTACAATTTTAGGTGAGTCAGTTATATTTAACATACTTATTTTGCTATTATCAAATCTATTAGACACTATAGAATAACCAGCCGTATTTTCTTCTTTTAATTCTTTTGATATCATTGTATAATAATTTTTTGATAATGATATAAACATAATCTGAGAAGAATCAAAAGTATAAATATTTGCAATATCTTTAGTATCTATATTACATTTTACTATTTTATCATCCAATAACATTATAATATTTCGGTTTTGAATAGTCAAGTCATATATAAAATTATTATCAAGCGTAGCTATAGTTTCAATTTGATTTTCTTTGCTTCCATCAATCATAGATATATTTATTCCTACTTTAAATGTAGAAGTATTTGTCTGAAAAATTAACAACTGTTTTGCACCATCTATAATTTCAACATATACAATAGGATCAGATGATAAATAAGCATTATATAAGTTTTTTCCGTTTTTAGAATATACACCCAAAACTTTTTTATATCCACTTGTTGAATACTCAACAACATAGTTTCCATTTTCATCTAAGAAAATCTCATTTATTTCACCATCTATTTTTGTATTTAATATCTCTTTCTTATTTTCAAATAAATAAATATTACCATTTGAATTATTAGCAATTGCCATAAATTCATTTTTGATATATATTTTTGGAGTAAACTGATTTGCAAGAGAATATTCCCAATTTTTTACTCCTCTAGAATTATATGTTGTTACTTTTTGATTGCTGTATATCAACAAATCTGAGCAATATTCATCATATATATCTGAATCTGTTGAAACAATATCTATTCTCTTTTTTTCATCTATTCCTATATTTCTATTTAAACTTATACCTACCAAAGGTCCAAAGTAAAAAAACAAAATTACAATAACAATAATTGTTGAAATAATCAAACATAAAATAGCCTTCCTAAATCTCGTATAATTATTTTCTTTTTTTTCATCTGATAACATTTTTTGTCTTTCTTCTCTTTCCTTTTTTAATTTTTCTTTATGAAGATCCACTATTTTAATTCCTTTTGTAAGATTATTTTCTGATTTTTCTGACTTATCTATTCTTCCTTTTCTCATAATTCTTCTCCCATTTCTTTGGATTATAATACACCTTATCTTTTATTTCATCTGGTAAATACTGTTGTTTTACATATCCTCCTTCATAATCATGTGGATACTTATATCCTTCTCCATATCCAAAATTTTCCATGCCAGACATTGTAGCATTTCTAATATGCATTGGTATTTTTCCAACATTCATATTTTGCACATCATGAATAGCCTGATTTATGCCAAGATAACTAGCATTAGATTTCGGACTCATTGCAACCTCAACTGCTGCCTGTGCAAGTATAATCCTTGACTCTGGCATGCCTATTTGATGAACCGCTTGCATTGCTGCAACTGCCACAAGTAAAGCTTCATTATTTGCAGCCCCAACATCTTCAGAAGCTTGAATTACAATTCTTCTTGCTATAAACATTGGATCTTCTCCGCCTTCAAGCATTCTGGCTAAATAATGAAGTGTAGCATCAGGATCAGAACCTCTCATTGATTTTATAAATGCGCTAATTGTATCATAATGTGAGTCATCAGATTTATCATAAATAACTTTTCTTTGCATTATACATTCTTTTATAACGTCCAAATCTATTATTATTTTTCCATTTTCATTCATATCTGTTGTTATAACTGCAAGTTCTAAACTATTTAAAGCTCCCCTTACATCACCATTCGATATGCTAGCTAGATATTCTAATGCATCTTCATTTACATCCAAGTTATAGCTACCAAGCCCATTTTCTTTATCTAATATTGCTTTTTTTAATATACTTTTTATATCATCTTTAGATAGTTCTTTGAATTTAAATACTGTTGATCTTGATATTAAAGCTTTATTAACACTAAAGTATGGATTTTCTGTTGTAGCACCTATTAAAATTACAGTACCTTTTTCTACGTATGGTAAAAGAGCATCTTGTTGCAATTTATTAAATCTATGAATTTCATCTATAAAAAGTATTACTTTTCCTGTTGGATTTAAAAATATATTTCCGTGCTTCTTCTACTATTTTTTTTATATCCCCCACACCTGCTTGTGTTGCATTTATACTTTCAAATTTATTTTTTGTAGTGTTTGCAATAATTCGTGCAAGTGAAGTTTTGCCACAACCAGGAGGCCCCCAGAAAATTACAGATGTTAATCTATCTGCTTTTATAAGTCTATATAACAATTTATCTTTTCCAACTATCTCTTCTTGTCCATAAAAATCGTCAAGTGTTTTTGGTTTCATTCTATATGCTAATGGTTCCATTTTATACCTCTTTAATATATATAATTTTACTTTTTTATTATATAATAAAACCTAAGTATTAGCAATAGCTAATGCTTAGGTTTTTAATAGTGATATTTCTTTGAAACTAAAAATTTCCAGAACTTAATTTATCAATTAATTTTTTGTTAACTGGTCTAATGAAATCCACAAAACTTTCATTTGTTGCCTCATTTAAAGGAATCCATTTAACTCCTGAACTTTCTTCTTTTCTAAATGATAATTCTTTGTTATCGTCAGCTTCTAAAAGATAAACTACATCAAAATGAATGTGAGCAGAAATATATTTACTTTTTTTATAACATTCACAAACCGGCGTGTCAAAAGGCTCAAGGTTATCGTCTAGTACATTACCAATAACTTTTTTAAATAAATAGGGCTGACATTATCTTTACAAAATTCTTTAAACTTGCAAGTATTCTTATTACATTTATAATAAAGATAATTAACCCTTTTTGAAAGTGTTTTAGCATATTCTATCTCATCTTTAATTGTATCACTAAAAGTAATATTTAAATAGCCATTAGAATTTATAACTAAAACCTCATCGCACATATCAATGCGTTGTTTATCCATAGATTTTAATTGTTCTACACGCCGCCCTATCGGATAGCTATCTATATCCTTCTCAAAAACATTTGGGGTTAACACAATATATCCCCGTAAAGTTAACTCTTTTGATACTTTTTGAAATTCAGATTCAAAATCATCACTACCAATAAGTGCAATAATAGGATATTTTCTTTTCTTTACAATTCCTCCAAATATTAATTTTTTTGTTTATACAAATTACAGTATTATTATATCATGTATGTCAATTTTTTATTTAAAATATTTAAAGTTATCCTATTTATTAATACCATACAATTTATATAAACTTTCTAAATCATATGATTTACCAAATCTATCTTGTACTACAAGTCTTATAGTTTCTTTATCTACTAGTTTTATAGAATATAAATCTACTACTCATATATTTTTCCTTTTTTCTTCTAATTTTATTATGACACTTGATTTAGCAATATAAACTTAAAAACCTTGGTAATGTTCATACTTTCCTGTCCAGGC
>CAZTVT010000069.1:0-6467 GCA_964617175.1 uncultured Clostridium sp. | reverse complement strand
GTATAAATTTACAGATTCTAAAACAATAAATGAATTTTTTACCTATAACATTTCACCATCTACAAAAAATTTTTTAAATAGTTTAGTAGATAAATTTTATACAATAAATATAAATAAAGAACTTGATATTTAATTAAGTTCTTTTTTCTTACTTTTCTAATTTTTTCTAACTATTTCCAAATTTCTTGATATATATCACTTGCATATATATAATTGTAATACATATTAAACAATATGTCAAAATAATTAATTTGACTGGAGGGAGTTTTTAATTATGAAACTTATTAGACCACCATAAATATATCATTGATATATTTATAAGCAACTATAAAGAATATTATGGAGGTAAATAATATGTTACTAAAAAACAAATTTTCAAAAAAATTTTTAAGTGCTATATTAGCATTATCTGTATTGTTCACTATAGGAAGTGTTACCGCCTTTGCAGATGATACAGATACAGATACAAAAGCAGAAACTAGTTATGCACTAGTAGATGAAAGCAGTAGCTATTATCAAGAAGCTTTGGAAGTTTTACAAATTTCTGAAGAGGAAGCACGGGAATGTAACATATATACTGTTGATGGTAAGTCAATAATGCAAGAATCAACAGATGATGGCATTGCACCTTGCGGTGTTGCAATCCCAACGACTGGTAACTTTTACTATTTCCCTGAGTTCAGTTTCTATGACAATAATAACGGTTCCTATTGGACTTGTCAAGGTAACAGACTAAAATGGGGTGTTTCATGGAATGGAACCTATGATAACAACTATGATTTAAGGTTGGGAGTATATTTGTACCGATATGGTGATCAAAATGCAACTGACGGACTTTGGATGTATAATGATGGAAATGGTTATACAAGTGGTTGGTTAAACGCAAGCAGATGTGATTATAGATTCATCTATTATTCAAGTTATTTATCGGTAAGTGGACAGACTCCTTGGGTAACTGTAAGAATGTATGTTGCCACTAAAAATGTTTGATAAGTTATAATTGTGTATATGCCTAGTTTTCTTGATTGAGAGGACTAGGCATAGTCCTTCCTACTAATTATAAAAGGTATTGTCAAAATTAATGTGTAAATTTATTGAAATTAAAGGTTATAAAAAATTTTAAAAAATGATTGTATATTATTTTTATAAAAAACAAGCTCTTGTATTTAACAAGTCATACAAGCAATTAAAGAATTAGATTTCACTTTAAAAAATAGTGTTATTTCCTCTTTTAAGATACTCTGTTAAGAAAAATATATCACTTCATACAATAAAAAGAAAAATAGATAAATTAATAAAGTTTAATCTATCTACTTTTCAAATTTAATAGTAATAAAATATATTATTAATTTATGGATTGAAACATTATATTTAGATACATATTCCTTTAATTTTTTTTGTAATTTTTTTAATAATCGTATTTTAGCGCTATTTTTCTACTTTTTAACCACTTTTGATTAGATAAATACTATCCTAACATATTATTAATTTTATTAGTTACAATCAATTCAAGCTAAATATCTAAATCCCTGTTTTAGGTAATTCTTTAGTTAATTTTACTTTTTTATTATAAATAATAGTTGTCCATTTATCTTTATCTTCAATATGTTCTTCAAGATAATCACCTGACACTCTCGTGTTATTAGTAAAGACATAACCATTTTTTAATCCATCTAAAACATTTACATAGACAATAGGACTTTCAATTTCATGAAAATCTATTTTTACAGTGCCAAACCTAAATTCAAATTCTGTTATATACTCATCTTCTTGTAATTCTAATTTGTTAAAATCTAATTCATATACTCTTTCTGAATCTAGTTTATCTATAAACATTCTAAAATCATTTTTATTAGTTTTATACCAAACACTATACTCTAATTTTTCATTCCAAGTACCAGTATATATTTTATCAAGTCTGATTGCATTAGTTGGTAAAGTATCATTCCAAGTGAAATTATTAAGTGGCACATTTGACTTATTATGGATATTTTTAAAATTATAAAATATGTTATCTTTATTTTGTGTTTCAATAAATCCTGTTTTTTCTATTTCTATGTCTATATCTACGCTATCATTTAATGCTTTTTGTTCTATTAACTCCTTATGATTTACTATTTCGACTTCATATATGTCTTTATTAAGTAAATAATATTTAGCTTGCTTAACTTCTTTAATATAATATTTCCCTTTTAATAAATCTTTGGTAACTGCTATTCCCTCTTCATTTGTTTTAATCTTATCTACCACTTTACCGTTTATATCTAATATCTCAAATTCAACATCTTTCAAAGGAGAACTTTTTAATAATTTAGTGTATTTATTATCTTCTGAGCTTAATTTTACAACTTTTATTTTTCCTTTTATTTTTTCATTTTCAAACTTTAAAGATATATCCTTTCCCCATTCTATATCTATAATTTTAGAATTATTATCATTATCAATATAGTAATTACTTGGAACTTCAATTTCTGTAACCTTTATTTTTTGCTCTTTTAATATATTTAAATCTTTTTGAACGTCTAATTCAATAGTTCCTTTTTCATTAGTTATATATTCTCCTAAGTTTTCTCCGGTTAAAGTTTCGAATTTAAATTTAACATTTGCTACTGGTTCTTTAGTATCCTTATCAACTTTCTGTAAATTTATTTTTGAAGTTTTATATTCAACTGTAAACCTATCCTGTACATTTCTAAAATTCACTGGATCAAGAATTAGTCCCATATTTTGCCTATCTGACATATTAGTAGCACCAAACATTACAGATGTTTGCTTTGACTGTGTCCTAAAATTTAATAACAATTCTTTATTTTGTGTAATACTACTTCTTGGAATTAATATTTTAAATTCATTTAAATTATTTATATCACTAATCTCATTATTATTTAAATCAGTAATTTTAACATTATCTATTCCCATTGTTGAAAGTGCTATACTTTTTACATTGGTGTTATAACTCATACTATATATTTGTGAATAATATTCTCTATCTATATTATCAATATCAGCATTTCCTACTTTATTAAGATTAAGTATTGCCTCTGATGTATAATTCATACTCATACCATCGCTATATATTTTTTTGATAGCATTCACTACATTTTCATTTCCACTAGCATAAGGTGTTATTTGTTCTATGTTTAAATTATTCAAATATACCCATACAGCAAACTGTGTTGCAAACGTTGCCTCATCTTCATTATTTAATCCTAACTCACTCAAAGTTTTATATGGACTACCAGATATTAAAATACTTGATACTTTTGGGTCTTGAATCAACTGATTTGCATCTACAGTATAATCTCCTGCCTCTGCACCAGTCATCCCTAAATTTAAGCAAAATGCTTTATGTTCTACATTATTATAATCTCTATAATAATACATATAGTTCCATTGTCCTACGCCTTTATAGCGTACGTAACTAGGGCCTAGTCTATAATATATATTATATTTTCCTAAATTAACTTGATCGTTTACATTATATGTATCTGCAAATACATTTGTAAAAATTCCACATATAATTGTAAATAAAGCTATCATTGTTATTTTTATTAACTTTTTCATTTTAAATTCCTCCTCGTATAAAAATAAAGCAAGTAGTTGTATTTCTACTTGCTAATTAAAATAATATTCTGTTCTTAAAAATTCTCCGTTTTTGTATATATCTTCCGCATAAACATAAAATTCAGGATAATAATTATCAATAACTATATTTTCAATCCTATAATCAAAAAGAGGATAAAATACATTTCCTGCTTTTCCAACGATAAAATTTATAGAATCTACTTTATCTACTAGCCCACTACATCTATTATTTTTATTTTCTCTTATTATCCTTTTTGCAATGTTAATCATTCTTTGAATTTCTGTATCATTCCTTTTAAAAGTATATACATCTTCCTTTGTTTCTTGTTTTGCTTGTCGATTATTTTCTATTTGTTGTTTAGTTGTATTTTTAGTATTATTTTCGGTTTTAACTTGATTTACCGTACCATTTTGTAGAGTATTCAAAGAACTATTGCTACTCTCAGATTGCTTTTCAGTATTATTAATATTTTCTTCTCCTTGATTATTACTCATACTATCATCTTCGGCTAATGCTATATTTTCATCGGCTATAGGAATTACTTTACTATATTTTTCTGCATTTACACCTAAGCCATTATCATATTCTTTATTATTAATATTATTTCTATTACCTAATAGCAATAAACCTGCTCCAATTAAAGTTGTTATAATTATTATTCCTATAATTATTAAAGTTCTTTTTAAAATCATAAATACCACTTCCTTATATTTTTATTATATAGAAGTAATATTTAAAAAGTCAATCCCTTTTTTGGATTATTCTTCTATTCCTTGAACACATAACCTAGAATTGGTATTCCCTGATATACAAGTAATAAGTGTTATTCTATTATCTTCTGTTTCTTCTAATTTACTCCAATCATAACTGTTTATTTCTGTGATATTATCCACTACATATTTCTTTGTACCATAATTTGTTTTATAATAAATCTCATCTCCTTTCTCTAATTTATTTATATTAGCAAAATAATTAGCACTTGTTCCTGCATTATGAGCTGCCAAGCCTACATTTCCCTCATATAAATTTGTACTTTCAAAATGACCAATTGACTTTGAAAGGGTTTCAAGTTCTACACCCTCACAAATATCAATATTATACAGTTTAATTTTAGGTATTGTTAATGTTCCTATTTTTTTATTATTAAATATTTCTTCTTGCCCAATTGTAGTATTTGTATCATCATTATGTAAGTTATCAATAGGTATTAAATCATTTCCTATTTTATTATCTTGATTTTTAGTTATATAAAACGTTATTCCTAAAATTAATGTTATAAAAAGTAAAATTGTTATTAATATCATAATAATATTTTTTCTCATAAACTCCCCCTATATATTAATTTCAAAAGTATCATTATCTATGTAATGAGTTTTTATCATATTACCTTTTTGTATTGTAATATTTTTATTCTTAAACAATTTATATGCTCTATTGCTTAAAACAAATTTATATCTATTTCCAAATACATTTTTCTTTAAATTATTTAAATCTATAACTGATTTTCTTAGTTTTACTCTTCCTAAATATTTATATCTACCATGTTGTAAATTATATACTTTTACATTTTTGTTAGTAAAAAGAAGTATTATTACAACAAATATACCAGATGTTGTACTTATCAAAATTGGAGCTACAATATTTTGTCTTTTCTCAACTTTCATTTCTTCCTTATCCTCTATTTTCTCATATTTTACTGTATAGATATATGGCTTTTCAATTTCTTTTGTTGCTGTACCGCTATATCCTGCAATTACTCTATATGTTACTGGATTATTTATTCTTTTAATGCCCCTGTATAAAGCTTCACCTCTATATAAATCAGTAATAATATTTTCTCCTGTCTTTTTAGTCGTTTGGGTATACCAATCTACATTTATCAAATATAAAGTTATACCATCTTTTTTTATTTCCTTTGGTATATAATCCATATCATTTTTATTTAAATCAAAATATTGCTTTGTATCTTCAATATATTCTTCATAATATCCATTATATATTTCCGTTACTTTTATATTATCAATATCTAGTGTAGTACTTCCTAGATATCCATCTTTACTATATAACATCTCTCTTGGTAAATAATTTAAAATTTCATTTATACTATTTGTCTTTGTAATTATTTCTTTACTATCAGTTACATTTATAGTATCTTCTATATCTCCTCCACTTACTGTATATTCAATCTTTTTGTACTGTTCATTTTCAATATATATGTTATCTTCTAAATTGTTATAAAAATTATCATTTCCTTGCTTATCAACTTCATATTCTCTATATATTGCATTATCTTTTTGTGTATCTGATATTATTGTATTTGCATATATACTTTGAATTGAAGTAATAAAAAGAATCATTACTGCTGTTAATATCTTCTTCATTTTAAATTCCTCCTCGTATAATTTCAATTAATAATTCTCTAATATTTGAATTAAATAATGAGGTAGCTCCTACACTTATAAAAAACATTATTATTACATACCCTATAACTTTAAATATTTCAAATGTAGTAGTCTTTATAATAGAAAAACAAGCTAGTATCTTTTCATTACTAACTTGCTTTAATTTATTTTTATCTTTCCTTGCAATGTTAAGTCTTATTTTCTTTTGTTTCTTTTTATTAGAATTTTCTAATTTAAATTTTAAAGAATCAATATAATTATTTCCTTTAATTACCTTTCTAAATTCTTCATCTTGAAATACTTTATCTTCTGAAATAACAAAATCATATATTCCAATTTTAAAAAATTCTGATAGTAATTCATTACCTACTTTATATCCTAAAGCAATTATTATAATTTGCATATTATATATAACCTTTATTCTTGAAATAGCTTTTATTATTTCCTGATTATTGTTTTTTAAACTATTTATATCAATA
>CAZTVT010000068.1:0-6468 GCA_964617175.1 uncultured Clostridium sp. | reverse complement strand
TTTAAAATAATTCCCCTTTATATTGATTTTTACAATGTTTCATGATATATTATTTATACTAATTTTTTATTCTAATTTTTTTATATGTTTTTTTAATCCACAATAATTATGTAAAACAAATTAATTGTTTATATTATTTTGTCGAAAAGTTATCAACATATGTGGATAACTCTGTGGATAACTTTTAAAAAACATGTGTTTTAAGAAAGGTGGTTGTATGGAAAAAAGATTTATAAATATTTGGTCTCAAGCCCTAGAAATACTACAAGAAGAAATATCTCCTGTAGGATATAAAACTTATGTAGAAGTAATGGTTCCAAGACTTGTTGACGAAAATACTTTATGTTTTTTATCTCCTTCAAATTATCATATAGATATTTGTAAAAAAAGATATCTTGATTTGATCGAAAATACTCTCAGTTTTTTAACAAAAAAATCATATAATATTACTTTTGAAGCAAAAGAAATAATTCCTGATAATTCTGGAGAAGAAGATATCAATAATAATATAACAAATTTACAAACACCAAAAGAAGAAATTAGTAATATAAATAACGATATTACTACAAAAAAATCAACTAATGATAATAAAATAGAAGATTCTAGGCTTAATCCCAGATATACTTTTGATAATTTTATAATAGGATCAAATAATAGATTTGCTCATGCTGCTGCTGTTGCTGTGTCTGAAACTCCAGGAAAAAAATATAATCCTTTATTTATTTATGGAGGAGTAGGACTTGGAAAAACACATTTAATGCAAGCTATAGGAAATGCAATGTATAATAATAATCCTAATTTAAAAATGATATATGCAACTGGTGAATTATTTGCTAATGAATTAGTTTCTGCAATTATGACAGATAAAAATGAATCTTTTAGAAAAAAATATAGAAATATAGATTTACTTCTAATTGATGATATACAATTTCTTGCTGGAAAAGAAAAATGTCAAGAAGAATTTTTCCACACTTTCAACACTTTATTTGAAAGTGAAAAACAAATAGTTCTTACATCAGAAAAACCTCCAAAAGAAATACCATTATTAGAAGATAGATTAAAAACAAGATTTGAAATGGGACTTTCTGTAGATATTCAAGCACCAGATTATGAGACACGTCTTGCAATCCTAAGAAAAAAAGCTGAAAAAGAAAGATATATCATTAATGATGATATATTAGTAAGAATTGCAAGTAAAGTTAAATCAAATATTAGAGAACTTGAAGGAGTATTTAATAAATTAGTAGCATATACTTCATTTACTAATAATAATCTTAATAATGATGTTGTAGACAATATAATAGAATCAATTTTAGTAAAAAATACAAAAGTATTAACAAGTAAACTTATCATGCAAGTCGTGTGTAAATTTTTCAATATAAAAGTTTCTGATATTGTTAGTGATAAAAGATCTAATAATGTTGCTTATCCAAGACAAATAGCAATGTATTTATGTAGAGAAGTAGCAAATATGTCTTTTCCAAGTATTGGTAAAGATTTTGGAGGAAGAGATCATTCAACTGTATTACATGCTTATTCAAAGATTAAAGATGAATATGAAAAGAATTCAGAAACAAAAGATTTAATTGAAGATATTAAAAAAGCTTTATCTATAGCGGATTAGAAATAATTATTACAATAATATTACAAAGTTGTTTCAAAAATGTTACTTTGAAAAAGTTATACACATACTTCAGTGGATAACTATGTTAATAACTTGTGTATAACTTTTCAAAAAATAAATAATCCACAGTAAACAAATATTCTGTGGATAAAATTTACAGGTTATCCACAGACTTATCAACATTAGAAAATGTACTGTTTATAATTGTTTGAAACGGTTATCCACATAATCCACAGTACCTACTACTACTACTACTATATTATATATAATATAATAATATATAATTATATTATACGTGCCTGAAACAATTTAAACGTTAATAATGTGGATAACATTATATAAAAAGGAGATTAGTATGAATATAAAATGTAATTTAAAAGAATTAATAAATGGATTAAATATTGTATCAAAAACATCAATATCAAAAACAACAATGCCAATACTTGAAGGAGTTTTAATAGAAGCTCATAATAATAAGTTAAAGTTAACAACTAACGATTTAGAAATTGGAACAGAACATACATTAGAATGCAATGTAATAGAAGAAGGAAAGACTGTAGTAGATATAAAAACGTTAAATGAAATTGTAAGAAGAATAGAAGATGAAGAAGTTGAAATATTAGTAGAAGATAATCTTTTTGTATTAAAATCAGTAAATGGAATATTTAAACTTGCAACTATGAATGCAAATGAATATCCTAAATTACCAATTTTTAATATAGAAAATTCAATTAATATAAAACAAAAAATACTTAAAGATATGATAAAAAGATCTTTATTTGCTGTAAGTACAGATGAAAACAGACCAATATACAATGGAGCATTACTAAAAGTAGAAAATAATATTCTTACTTTAGTAGCTGTTGATGGATTTAGACTTGCATTAAGAAAAAATATAAGTGATGAAAATATTAATGATTTTAAAGTAATAATTCCTGGTAAAGTTTTATCTGAATTATTAAAAGTATTAAATGATGAAGAAGAAAGCAAAGTAAAAATAGGCGTTAATAAAAATCAAGCATTATTTGAAATGGGAAAAAGTATATTAGTAAGTAGAATAATAGAAGGAGAATTCCTAAATTATAATACTATAATACCAGATTCTTATGAAACAAAAATAAAAGTAAAAACTAAGAATTTATTAGATTCATTTGAAAGAGTAGCTTTATTTGCAAAAGAAAACAAAGAAAAAGATAGAAAAGCACCATTAAAAATGAATATAGGAATAGATGGAATTGTTCTTAGTTGTGTAAGTGAAGCCGGAGATGCAAAAGAGGAAGTACAAGCTGTGGTGGAAGGAAAAGATATAGAAATAGGGTTTAATCCTAGATATATTATAGACGCTTTAAAAGTAATAGATGATAATGAAATATATATTGAATTTACATCTAGTCTTTCACCTGTACTTATAAAACCAGTTAATACAAAAGAATATATTTATGTTGTATTGCCAATAAAATTAAGGCAAAATTAAAAAATAGCAGGAGAGTTAATCTTTCCGGCTATTTTTAAAAGAGGTAGAAGAAGAATATGCACTTAGAAAAACTAATATTAAATAATTTTAGAAATTATAATAATCAAGAAATAGAATTAATTAATGGAATTAACTTTTTTGAAGGAGATAATGCACAAGGAAAAACAAATATAATAGAAGCTATATATATGTGTGCCTTTGGCAAATCATATAGAACTATAAAAGATATTGAAGTAGTTAAATTTAATGAGGATTTTTGTAGAGTAAATTTAATATATAAAAAGAATAATATAAAAAATGAGATAGAAATATATATAGATAAAAATAATAAGAAACAAATTAAAAAAAACGATATTAAAATAACTAAGCTTTCTAATCATGTAGGAGAAATTCCAATAGTGATTTTTTCTCCTGATAGTTTGAATATAGTAAAAGGTTCACCTGCTAAAAGAAGAAGTTTCATAGATATGATATGTTCTCAACTTTCAAAATCTTATCTTATTAATCTTCAAGAGTATAATAAATGTTTAAAAATAAAAAATTCTATGTTAAAAAATGATAATATAGATAAGAATTATATATATGTTTTACATGAAAAAATGAGTGAATATATTTATAATATTGTAAAATATAGAGAAGATGTAATTAAAAAAATATTTAATAAAGCAAAAAAAATCCATAATGATATAACAAATAATAAAGAAAGTATAGATTTAGTATATATAACAGATTTTTTATATTTAGAAAAAGAAAAAATTAAAGATATATTAGATTCGCATTTATATATTGATATTCTTAGAAAGTCATCTGTTAAGGGGATACAAAAAGACGATCTTTCTATTAAAATTAATAATATGGAAGTACAAAAATACGGTTCACAGGGTCAAAATAGAACTGTTATGCTTGTTTTAAAACTTGCTAATTTTGAAGTTTTAAAAGAAATAAAAGAAGAAGAACCAATTTTACTTTTAGATGATATAATGTCAGAACTTGATGAAAATAGAATAAATTTTTTGCTTAAATATATAGAAAACTATCAAAGTATAATTACTACAACAGATAGTAGTTTTATAAAAAATGTTGAAAATATAAAAATTTCAAAAGTTTCAAATGGAATACTTGAAATTTAATATTAAAGTATGATATAACATATATGAGTTACAAGGAGAGGGGAAATATATGGCAAAATATGATGAAAATCAAATACAAGTTTTAGAAGGACTAGAAGCAGTTAGAAAAAGGCCTGGAATGTATATAGGAAGTGTTTCAGAAAGAGGACTTCATCATTTAGTATATGAAATTGTTGATAATAGTGTTGATGAAGCACTAGCTGGATATTGTACAGAAATAAATGTTGAAATTTTACCAGATAATATAATAACAGTAAAAGATAATGGTAGAGGTGTTCCTTTAGGAATGCATCATAAAGTACATAAACCTGCAATAGAAGTAGTTTATACTGTTTTACATGCTGGTGGTAAATTTGGTGGTGGAGGATACAAGGTATCCGGAGGACTTCATGGCGTTGGAGGATCTGTTGTTAATGCACTTTCTGAATGGATGAGTGTACAATCTTGTAATGGTGATGGAATATATGAAATAAGTTTTGCAAGAGGAAAAGTTACAGAAGAACTTCATAAAGTTGCAGATTCAAAACAAACTGGAACAAAAGTTACTTTTAAAGCTGATGCAGAAATTTTTGATACAACAATATATAATGCTGATACTTTAATACAAAGATTTAGAGAAATGGCTTTTTTAAATAAAGGGTTAAAAATAACATTTTGGGATAAAAGAGAAGAAGGATCAAAAGAATTAGTATTTCATTATGAAGGTGGATTAAAATCTTTTGTAGAATATTTAAATAAATCTAAGGAGCCAATAAATAAAGATGTTATATATTTTGAAACAGAACAAAATGATGTTCAAGTAGAAGTAGCACTTCAATATACAACTGCGTATAGTGAAAATATTTTATCTTTTGTTAATAATATTCATACTGCTGAAGGTGGTACACATCTTGATGGATTTAAAAGAGGACTTACAAAATCTTTCAATGATTATGCAAGAAATTTTAATATTTTAAAAGAGAAAGATTCTAATTTACAAGGAGAAGATATACGTGAAGGAATAACAGCTATTGTAAGTGTCAGAGTTTTAGAACCACAATTTGAAGGACAAACTAAGACAAAACTTGGAAATAGTAATGTTACAGGGATTGTAAGTAGTATAACTAATAATAAAATAAGCACTTATTTAGAAGAAAATCCACAAGTTGCAAAATCAATTTTAGAAAAAACAATTAGTGCATCTCGTGCAAGAGAAGCTGCTAGAAAAGCAAGAGAACTTGTTAGAAGAAAAAGTGCACTTGAAAGTACTACTTTACCTGGTAAACTTGCAGATTGTCAATCAAAAGATGCCTCAAAGTGTGAAATATACATTGTTGAGGGAGATTCTGCTGGAGGAAGTGCAAAACAGGGAAGAGATAGAAGATTCCAAGCTATACTTCCTTTATGGGGAAAAATGATAAATGTTGAAAAAACAAGAGCTGATAAAATATATAACAATGATAAATTATCTCCAGTAATTGTCGCTCTTGGAGCAGGTATTGGTAATGATTTTAATGAAGAAAAATTAAGATATCATAAAATAATACTTATGGCTGATGCCGATGTTGATGGTGCCCATATTAGAACATTACTTTTAACATTTTTCTTTAGATATATGAGACCTTTAATAGAAAACGGCTATGTATATATAGCTCAACCACCTTTATTTAAACTTGCAAAGCGTGGTATGGAAGATATATACTGTTATAACGAAGCAGATTTAGAAATAAAACTAAAAGAATTAGAGGAAAAAGGTATAGCAAGAGATAGCTTAACAATGCAAAGATACAAGGGTCTTGGTGAAATGGATTCTGAACAACTATGGGAAACTACTATGAATCCAGAAAAAAGAATTCTTGTTAGAGTTGAACTTGAAGACGCTATAAAAGCGGATGAAATATTTAGTATTCTTATGGGTGAAAATGTTGAGCCTAGAAGAAAATTCATTGAAGAAAACGCTAAATATGTAACAAATTTAGATATATAAAAAAACTCCACTAAATTAATAGTGGAGTTTTTTCTTAAAATTTCATAACTTTCAATGTTGCATACATTCCGTCAATAGTATTATGCTTATTTGTAATACCATTTTTTTCGTTATAGTAGCAACCATCTGGCAAAGTAAGTTTTTCGGGTGGAATAGAAGATTTAATAAATGGTTTAAGTGTACTGCTAAATGCAAAGAAAGTAATATCTGGGTTTAGTTTTATAACTTTCATTGCAATTTCTTCTTCTGTCATATACTTCACCTTTTTTGTAAC
>CAZTVT010000067.1:0-6560 GCA_964617175.1 uncultured Clostridium sp. | reverse complement strand
AACAGATTTTTGAATATATTTATAGTTTTAAAATAGAAGATGTAAAATTTATAGAAATGTATAATATTAATATAGTTAATGTGATTAATAAATTTAAAAAATATATCTAATATAAATTACTTGCTTTTTCATATAATGTGTAATATAATTAATTTGTCGAATTAAGGATAGGAGTAGTATATATGAAAATAGCGTTATTATCTGAGACTTACTTTCCATACATGAATGGAGTAACAACTCATGTAAAAACTTTGAAAGATGGACTTACCGCTTTAGGGCATGATGTTTTGGTAATTACATGTAGTCCTAATGCCAAAAAACATTATATTGAAGATGGTGTGCTTTATTGTCCTGCTAAATCTATAAAAAGTATTTATCGGATTTGGAGTATCATATCCATATAGTAAAACTAGACTTAATATTTTAAAAGAGTTTAATCCTGATATAATACATGTTCATACAGAATTTAGTATGGGATTATTTGGAATATGGGCTGCTAAAAAACTAAAAAAGACTTTAGTATATACTTTACATACAGCTTATGATGATTATGTATATTATGTTATGCCCAAAGTTCTTGCAAGAATGGTAGGAGGAAAAGTTTTAGATAAATTCCTTGGATTTTATGCAGGAAGATCAAAAGCAATAGTCGGACCTTCTCCTAAATGTTTTGAGTACATAAAAAAAACAAGTCATAGAAAAAAAGTAAGAATTTTACCAAATTCAGTTGAAATGAATCTTTTTAATCCTACGAAAGTAGATGAAAAAGAAGTTGATATTTTAAGAGAAAGTTTAAATATTCCTAAGGATGCCTTTATTGCTTGTTTTGTTGGAAGAATGGGAACTGAAAAAAGTGTTGATGTTACATTAGAATTTTTATCTAAAACTTTAAAAAATGATGATAATATTTATTTTGTTGCAATAGGTGATGGTCCTGATTTAGAAAACTTAAAAAAACAAGCTAATGACTTAAATTTACAAAATAAAGTTAGATTTACTGGAAAAGTTGAACATGATAAATTACCTTTATATTATGCAATGTCAAAACTATATTTAACGTCTTCTCTTACAGAAATGAATTCTATTTCTATGCTTGAAGCAATGGCCATGGGACTTCCAGTTCTTCAGAGAATGGATGAGATTAATAAAGATCAGATTGTAGAAGGAAAGAATGGATATATTTTCTTTAATGAGAATGATATGTATAAACATTTAAAAAGACTTAGCTCATATAATGATGAAGATTATAAAAAAATAAAATTTGAGGTAGAGGAAACAGTTAGTCAAAAAGATGAGACTGGTATTGCTAAAAAAGAATTAGAAGTATATAAAAAAGCTATGGAAAGAGCTAGACTTCAAGAAATGATGAAAAGGAAAAATAAAGAAAAAGGAATGATAAAAAGAATTGGTAATACAATAAAAAAGAAATTATAAAGTTAAAGTCTCATAACCCGAAGGTCGTAAGTTCGAGTCTTACCCCCGCAACCAGATTTATCAAGGACTTTAGAGTTCTTGATTTTTTTATGTCTGTTAAAAAAACGGCGAAAAAGCGGCGGAAATCTTGAAAGTTGAAAATTTGGCAATTGGTTTGTAATCTTTATTTTAGAAGTGAAAGGTGCTATAATGTTAAAAAATAGTATTAATAAAAAAGGAAGATGAAAAAATGACAGTTGATGAATTAGAAGAAAGATTAAAAAATGAGTTCCCAAATGTTTATAAAAGTATTTTAATTAATGGTGATTGGGGAATTGGAAAGACATATTTTTTGAAAAATAAATATTTAGAAAATAATGAATATATTTATATATCATTGTTTGGATGCAGTAGTGTAGAAGCAATAAAAACAGAAATTTATTCGAAACTTAATAATATATGTAAATGGATTGGAAAAATAAAAAATATATCTCAAAGAGTAAATGGGAATAGTATTGGATTAGGGCCCATTTCATTACCAATAACTTATTGGGAGACTGATATACATGAAGCAATTAATAAAAATATAAAAGATAAAGTTCTTACTGTTGTAATAGATGATTTTGAAAGAAAAAGTAAAGAAATAAATATTGAAGATATATTAGGAGTTATTGAAACTATTGTAGAAATAAAAAATATTAATGTGATTTTAGTGGCAAATGAACAACAAATAGAAACTGAAGATAAAAATAAGTTCGTGAAATTTAAAGAAAAAGTAATTCAAAAGACATATAATGTTCATAAATATTCAAAGGAAGCACCAAAAGAAGTTATAAAGTATATGTTGCAAGATATGGAAACAAAAACTAATATAGATATAGCACAAATAAGTAATATAGCATTAGAGGTTTTTCAAAGTCATCCAGTAAACAATTTAAGGACATTGGAAAAGGGAATTAATTTTATTAAACTTATATTACAATATCTTAATTTTGAAGAATTAGAAATGAATGAAATTAAAGATGTAATTGTAGCATCTTTGTCTGTTGTGATTGAAGCAATGGATGGAATATATAGTCAAAAGGATGAAAAAAATCAAAAAGGAAGTTTGATAGAAAGAATAATTGAAGATTCAGGGGATAAATTAACTTGTTGTATAATAAAAAACTATTTTAAAGAGAGTTATTTTACTAGCAAGAAAAGTACAATTGTAAATTTATTATTAGATATATATTTTGATAAAGATGTGCAAAGTAATTGTGAGAAGTTAAATCAATTTTATAGAGATTTACATACTATTGATGAGAATAAAGAAGAAATAGATTTGTTTTATATGTCTGAAGAACAATTAAAAGAAAAAATATATAATTTTTATAATAATTATATAATTAATACGGACAAATTATTAGATGTAAACAATTGGTTTAAAAAGCTTAATGAAGTATATACATATGCTGAAATAATTGGTATAGAGGATATTTTTAAAGATGAAGAGATACTAAAGGCAATGGATGATTATTTGGAAAATCTACGTTTAAAAGATGGTTTGTATTATATTTTAGATAGGCATATACCGCATCAAATTTCAACAGAAAGAATGAAAGAATATAATCAGGAATTAAATAAGAAAATAACAATAAAATATTATACTAAATCGATAGATGAGATTGTAAAACAATTAAAAGATGGAAATGTAAAAACAGAATATATAGATAGATTATATTCAATATATACTGAAGATCATATAGAATTTGATAAATCTAAAATAATAGATATGATAGAAGAAAATAAATATTTTATACCTGATTTAAATTATGAAATTTCCGATAACACATGGAGTTGGGCACATAGCTTATGGGAAAAGGCAAGATCTTATAAGCAATATAGAGATAATGGATTTGAAAAATGCGTAAAAACACTTTTAGAAAATTCAACAGTAATAGGCAAGTACAGAATAGAATCATTAAATAGGCAATACGGTATAAATATTGAAGAATAGAAATTAAAAATAGGCGGGATCATTTATAAAATCTCGTCTATTTTATGTGTGCCCAGCATGGGCAACAACTTGTGGGTGAAAGTCCCATATAGTGCCTGATAGTGGCGAACTATTAGCGAATGACAAGGGTGTCCATCGCGAGGTGGAATCTGAAAGAAGTCAATAGCAAAATCTCGGTCTGACGAACAGAAATCACATATAAGGCTGAATTGAACTGGGCGAGCTTGCATGACAAAGCAAAGCCCAATAACTATCCAAAGTTCATACAGTAAATGTGGCAGATATATGAGAGGAAGGTTGTTGCTCTTACCTGGGGAGGTCTGGTATTTTGGAAATATCTTGAAATAGATATGAAAATGCTAATAGTGATATTAGAGTGAAATACCAGAAGTCAGCAGATACCATATTAGCAAATTGGATATATACAATTTGTGAAGGGTTGAACGATAGGAGGATTTTTTTTTTTATGAAAGATAATCAAGAATACAATAATGGTAGACAACTTCATATTGAAGACTATCTACAAGAGAATAAGTTGGAAACTGAAGGTAATGTAGAAGTACCTAGTATTATTGATGTGTCTCCAAAAGAAGAAATCGATACTAAAACAGTAACTAATGAACTACTTGAGAAAATACTTTCAAAAGACAATATGAATTTAGCATTTAAAAGAGTGAGAGCAAATAAGGGAGCAAGTGGAATTGATGATATGCAAGTAGATGAACTTCTACAATATCTAAAAGAAAACGGAGACCAACTCAGGGAAAGCATTAGAAATGGGAAATATAATCCCAAAGCGGTAAGAAGGGTAGAAATACCAAAAGCAGATGGAAGCAAAAGAAAACTAGGAATACCAACTGTAGTAGATAGAGTAATACAACAGGCAGTTGCACAACAATTGAGCATAATTTATGAACCAATATTTTCTGAAAATAGTTATGGATTTAGACCAAATAGAAGTTGCCATGATGCAATTTTAAGAGCTAAAGAAATAATGAATAATGGATATAAGTGGGTAGTCGATTTAGACTTAGAAAAATTCTTCGACACAGTAAATCAGGATTTGATAATATCAATAATAAGAAGAACTGTAAAAGAAGATAAGGTTGTGTCATTAATAAGGAAATACCTACAAGCAGGTGTACTAGTAAATGGAGTATTTGAAAGGACAGAAAAAGGAACACCACAAGGTGGAAACATTTCGCCAATACTAAGTAACATAATGCTTAATGAGTTAGATAAGGAGTTAGAAAAGCGTGGTTTGCAGTTTGTCCGCTATGCGGACGACTGTGTAATCTTTACAAAATCAAAGAGAGCAGCAGAAAGAGTAATGGAAAATATTACCAACTTCATTGAAACAAAATTAAGATTAAAAGTTAACAAAGTAAAAAGCAAAGTAGATAAACCATGGCGAATAAAATATCTAGGATTTTCATTTTATCAAGCAAAAGGAAAGATAGAAATAAGAGTACACCCAAAATCAGTAGTAAAATTCAAAAATAAAATTCGAGCTATAACATCAAGAAGTAACGCAATGAGTATGGAAAATAGATATATCAAGTTAAAACAAACTATTGTGGGTTGGGTAAATTATTTCAAGATAGCTAATATGGGAAAGATAGCACAACAATTAGATGAATGGATACGAAGAAGGATAAGAATGTGCTATTGGAAACAATGGAAGAAAATCAAGACTAAACATGACAACTTAGTCAAACTGGGAATAGAAAATCACAAGGCATGGGAATTTGCGAATACACGAAAGTCATACAGGAGAATATCAAATAGTCCAATTCTATCTAAAAGTTTAAATAATAAAACACTAGAAAGACTAGGTTATATAAGCCTTACTAGTGTATACTGTTAAAGTATTAATTCTATTGAACCGCTGTATGCCGAACGGCACGTACAGTGGTGTGAGAGGACACTGAGTGAAATAATCACTTAGTTCCTACTCGATTTAATTTAATATTACTAATAACAATTGATTCTTCATGTTCAGCTATAAATTCAATAGAAATTTCATCAATTATAGTTGTAAATTCATAATTGAAATTAGAAAGGCTATCTAGATTATGAGCCTGTCCAAGTGTTATATGCGGAATATAATTTATTGATTTTTTGAAGTAATTAGGTATTAACAATAAAATAAAAACTTTAAGAAGACAAGCATATGGATATCCAGATGATGAGTATTTCTTCTTAAAGTTATTTGACATGAGCAGAAACTAATCCCATAAAATTCGTGCATGAACCAAAATATTGAATAGTGCTAGGATTATAATGTTCACCTTTTTTGTTAATATGTTCATCTCTTAAATAGTTGTAGAATTTATCAAGTGTTTTTGCATTTAGATTTTTAACTTTTACATAACCAATGTGTTCATTTATTATTTTCATTCTATCAGTATAAGTTTTAAATGTTTTAGGAGAAGTAGAGGATTTTTTGTATTTTAAATACTCTTCAGAAAGATCCCTAATTGTTAAAGCAACATTGCCAGTAAAAGTTCCATCTTTTAATTGGATTTTTAATTTTGCTTCTCTAAGTAGAGCATCTTTTTTACCACTATGAAAAGTCTCGAAATGTATTTACATTTGCTTTATAAAGTGATAAAATATGAAACATAATTTAAAATTCTATAAGTTTGTTATGAACTGTAAAATTTGATATTTTTTAAAATAATAAATTTATATAGGTTTAAATGTTAAAATAAATAAAATGGAGATAATATACTATGGATAAAATAAAAAAATTGCTACAGGGTGTAACGACAGAAAAATTATCAAAATTGTTGAGAATGGCTAAAATTAAGACTAGTGTAACAACTAAAGAGGAAAAAATTGAATTGTTGCTTAAAATATATAATACTGAAGGTTTAAAGAATATATATTATAATGTATTAAATAGTTACGAAAGAGATTTGGTAAAAATTGTAGCAGAAAGTAGTAATTTACAAAGATATGATGAATTAAAAGAAGTGTATTATAAATATCATGGAAAAGACAAAGAAGAATATAATATAAAATTATATGATGAAAAATCACCAATAAATTTATTTACATTATTAAGTTATAAATTTTACATTGAAGATTGTATTTTAGAGAAATTAAATGTTTTTATACCTAAAATGTCTGATAAAATTGGAGA
>CAZTVT010000066.1:0-6622 GCA_964617175.1 uncultured Clostridium sp. | reverse complement strand
TTTAAGTTTTCATCTATTACTGCACCAAATATAATATTTGCTTCAGGATCAACAGATTTTTGTACAAGTTCAGCAGCTTCGTTTATTTCAAGAAGTCCTAAATCTTTGCCACCAGTTACATTTATAAGAACTCCTCCAGCTCCTTCAATAGATGTTTCTAAAAGTGGACTATGTATAGCTTGTCTTGCTGCTTCTTGCGCTCTATGCTCTCCTGACGCTCTACCAATACCTGTATGTGCAATTCCAGCGTCTAACATTATAGTTTTTACATCTGCAAAATCAAGATTTACAAGACCTGGTATAGTAATAAGATCAGAAACACCTTGTACACTTTGTCTTAAAACATCATCAGACATTTTAAAAGCATCCATTATAGAAGTTTGTTTTTCTACAACTTGTAATAGTTTCTCATTTGGAATAACTATTAATGTATCTACACATTGTTTTAATTCATCAATTCCAGCTTCTGCTTGAGTTGTTCTTCTTTTACCTTCAAAAGGAAACGGTTTAGTAACTACAGCTACTGTTAATATTCCCATTTCTCTTGATGTTTCAGCAACTATCGGTGCAGCACCAGTTCCTGTTCCACCACCCATTCCAGCTGTAACAAATACCATATCTGCTCCTTTTAAAGCTTCTGCAATTTCAGCTTTTGATTCTTCAGCACTACATTTACCAATTTCTGGATTAGCTCCTGCTCCTAGTCCACGAGTTAATTTTTCGCCAATTTGTATTTTCTTGTTTGCTTTTGATAATTCCAATGCTTGTTTATCAGTATTTACTGTTACAAATTCAACGCCTCTAAGCCCAGCCTCAATCATTCTATTGATGACATTACCGCCGCCACCACCTACTCCAACAACTTTAATTGTAGCAGATCCTGCTTGCATCTCTTGATTTTCCATTTAAAAATTCCTCCTTATTCTTTATCATCTATTTTATTAGTTTTGTTATAAGTAGTTTTAAATTTATTTTTTAAATTCCTAAATCCTTCAAACAATTTTTCTTTAAAAGTAAGATCTGTGACTATTTCAACATCACTATTAACGTGTTTACTTACTCCTAAACTAGCTATATATCTTACCATACCAAAAACAGTGGCATGTTGTGGTTTTATTACATTAATTAGTTTTGGATTACAAATCCTTACTTGATTTATTTTTAAAATTAACATTGCTAATTCCTGAGCACCAACTATATTACTTATACCTTGTCCTGTAAGTACCATACAATCAATTTTTCCACTTAACTTATTATCAGAAATCATCTTTTTAATTAATTGATATATTTCTTTTACTCTGGCTTCTATTATTTGAACAATTTCACTACATCTTATTACTTCATTTTCTCCTGACATCTTAGTGTTTAGTTTTACATCATGATTATTTGCTATCATTGCCATTATAGCAAGATTATATTGTCTTTTTAATTTTTCAGCTTCATCTGATGTTATATCTAGAGTCATAGCAATATCATTTGTTATATGGTCTCCTCCTACAGGTAATGTAGTATAAAATTCTATATTATTATTTTTATATACCGATATATCTGTATGTCCTCCACCAATATCAACTAGTAAAACACCAATATCTTTTTCTTCTGGCATAAGAACAATATTTGAAGTTGCTAAAGTTTCAAGTATTAATCCATCTAGTTTTAATCCTGCTAATTTTAATACTTTTTGTACACCAGCAATATATTCTCCATTTGCTATTACTATTTGCGCTTCCATTGAAAAAGTTTTACAAAAAGCTCCTATTGGTTCTTCTTTATATTTTCTTCCATTTACAATATAATCTATTGGCAACAAATCTATAATTTGTTCTCTATTTGACATATGAACTGCAACTTGTGCTCTAGAATAAGCATTATATATATCATTTACAGACATACCATCATCGGGTTTTTCAACATCTGTTTCTACTATTACTTTTTCGATTCTAGCATTCATTCCTTTTATATTTACATATGTAGAATTAACAACCAAATCTGATACTTCTTCTGCTGCTTCTACAGCTTTTTTTACAGCGTTTGCTACACTTTGAGGATCTATAATTTTTCCTTTTTTTATTCCTGAGTTATTGGATAATCCATACCCTATTACTTCTATCTCGCTAAATTTATTGACTTGTCCTATTACGCAACTAACTTTTGTTGCACCAAGGTCTAAACCAACGATAATATCTCCGATAGCCACTCTTATTCACCCCCAAGTTTAAAGCTACATATATGATACTATTTTTTAAAGAAAAAATCAAGTATTTTTTAAAAAGTTTGTAATATTTTTGTCATTTGTTTGCAACATTATTTTAATATGATTTTATTTGTAATATTTTAGCCTATTTTTACATTTTATATGGTTGTTTTTTATTATTAATATATATATCAAAAATAAAATTAAACTAGGATTATATAATAAAATAATACTTACTCCCCCTAAAACAACTAATACTATAAAAAAAATATAATTAATAATATTTATAATCTTTTCTATCTTTTCTTCATCATATTTAAGTAGTAATATATTATTTAGTATATTATAGCCATCTAATGGATAAATAGGTATTAAATTTACTACACATAAAAACAAATTAATATCAAAAACTATTTTTATTTTTTCAAATATAATTGCTAAAATAAAATTTGAAACAGGTCCTGCTAAATATATTAAAATATTTTTTATACAAGTTCTTTTATCTGTTATTTTATTACTAATGCTATAATGCTCTTTTTTAAAAGTTATACTTACACCAAATAAACTTATATTAAAACTTTCTATACTTTTTCCAAATATGCTTGCTACAAGCATATGGGATGCTTCATGAAATACTATAAACAAGTAACAAACAAAAAAAGATGAAAAAAATATTCTTAATTTACTATATAATAAAAAAATAAACATTACTATTAAAAATAGAATGTCTATTTTTATATCAAAAAGAGGTGTTTTTATTTTCATAAATATTCCTCCATATTTGTTAACTAAAACTTAATATTTTTTCTGGATCTACTGTTCTATTATTAATTTTAATTTCAAAATGTAAATGTGGTCCTGTAGACATTCCAGTACTACCCATAAGTCCAATAACCTCTCCTTGTTTTACTATATCTCCTTCTTTTACTTGTATTTTATTTAAATGAGCATACTTAAATTTGACACCATTTTTTTCGATTTCTATATTATTACCATAATATTTATTCATTTTCTCTGTTTTTACTACAACACCTTCAGTTGCGCTCAAAATTTCCGTATTATTTTTATTTGCTATATCTATTCCTGTATGATAAGGATTAACGTTATCAAATATTTGCTCTCTTACTCCATATCTTGATGTAATTGTTCCTTTAACTGGAACAATTATATCTATATTTTTACTTAATAATTCATTTACATCTATATCCATTATACTTACTGCACTAATAACTTCTTCTAATTTTGCTTCTTCATATGGTTCTCCTCCTCCTACACCTTCATCCTGACTATTATTAGTATCCACATTTTTCTCAGTTTCACTTTCTACTAAATTTTTATCCTGTTTAAAAACATTCAAAACTTCATCTTTTAAACTAAGATTTACAAGATTTGGTTTTACATATTGTAAATAATTAGAGGATATACAATTTGCAATCTTTTCAGGAATTATATATTTTCCCATTTCATAACTTTTTTTAGATAATTCTTCTATCTTTTCTAAGACTCCTATTTTTGTATAATCTTTATTATACTCTTCAATAATATATTTTGCATATTTATTATTTAATGTTTGCTCTTTAAACATTAATTTACAGATTAGACACAAAAATATTATATTCATTGCAATAAAAAATTTAATAAATAATTTCTGCTTAAATTTTATTTTTACTTTTCCTTCATTTACATTATCATCATCATTTAAATTTTTTTCTTTTTCATGATCTTTTATTTTCTTTTTTATATCTAAGGCAGATACTTCAATATCTCCTAAATTAATTTTTCCTTTAGTATCTTTTAGCATACTTTTTCTAAGTCTTCTTGCAGAGACCATATTTTCCATATAACATCCTCCATAAAGTACAAGTTCTTAATAAAGTATATTAATGTTATATTTTTTTATTCCAAAAAAGTACTGAAAATATTCCTTCAGTACTTTTACACAATTTTTCCTTTTAAATACCATAAATGTTCACTTATTAATTCAACATTTACTATTTTCCCAACATATTCTTCTTTTCCTTCGAAAACTACAACTTTATTTTGAGATGTTCTACCTGTATATAAATTTTCATTATTTTTCTTACCAATCATTTTTTGTTATTATCTGGTAAATAATCCTCATATAATTCTTTTATTTTTTCAAGTCTTTTTACCTTTTCTTCTTGTGGAGTATTATCTTCCAGTTTTTCTGCTCTTGTTCCAACTCTTTTTGAATAAATAAACATATAAATTTGATCGAATTTTACTTTTTCTACTACATCTAAAGTTTCTCTAAAATCTTCATCTGTTTCTCCAGGAAAACCTACTATAATATCTGTTGATATTGATATGTTTCCATCCGCATTTTTTAACTTTTCTACAATTTTTAAATAATCTTCCTTAGTATGTTTTCTATTCATTTCTTTTAAAATTTTAGTACTTCCAGATTGAAGAGGTAAATGAATTTGTCTTGCAATTTTTTTAGAATCTTTTATAACTTCAATAAGTTCATCACTAAAATCTTTAGGATGAGGTGACATGAATCTAATAATTTCTATTCCATCAATTTTTTCTATATCTTTAAGCAACTTTGGAAAATTATAATTAATATCTTTAAAATCATTTCCATATGAATTTACATTTTGACCTAAAAGCATTATTTCTTTATACCCATCTTTAGCTAATTTTTTAATATCGTTTAGAATATCTTCTTTTTTTCTGCTTCTTTCTCTTCCTCTTACATATGGCACTATACAATATGAACAGAAATTGTTACAACCATATATAATACTTACACTTGCTTTAAATTTATCATCATATTTTATTGGCACTTCTTCTTCAACTTCATTAGTAACATCTATAAATTCTATACTTTTTTTATTTTCTTTTAAAACATTGTATAATTTAATAGGAAAAGTATTCATGGCACCTGTTCCAAGTGTAATATCAACAAATTTATACGATGTTTTTATTTTATCTATTATATGTTTTTGTTGTGTCATACATCCAACTACTGCTATATATGTATTTTTATTATTTATTTTTTGTTTCTTTAAACTTCCTAGTCTACCAAATAAAGTATTTTCAGCATTTTCTCTTATACAACAAGTATTAAAAAGTATAAAGTTTGCATTCTTTTCATTAAGAGATTTTTTAAAACCCATACTCTCTAAAATTCCTGCATATTTACTAGAATCATTTTCATTCATTGAACAACCCATTGTATCTATATAATATGTTAATTTTTTATCTTCTACTATCTTTTTTATTTTCTCTTTATAATTATTTGTAAATCTCATTTTTTTCTCCTAAACAATTTTTACATATTATACAACAATTAAACATTTTTTTCAATAGATATCGAAATATTTAGTTTGTAAAGTAATGATTTTACATAAAACTTGACTTCCGTAGTAAAATATGTTATACTATAATTGTAGAGTAAATTTTAATATTCTCGAATAATTAATTCGGGAGTATTCCCGGAAAATAAATTTTAAAGGAGTTTTTACAATGACAAATACACAAATCAATGAGATCCTATCAACAATCAAAAATAATATTGATTCAACGGAATATCCAAACTATCACAAATTACCTTATGAACTTATAACAAATAAGGAATTTGTATTGAAAGTCTTAAAACTGGAAACATCAGCTAAGTGTTTTTTGACGGGATCTATTTACAAAGAACTTATTCCTCTTTTTGGATATGGTTCTAATCCTAAACTGGATAATTTACGTATAGATCCTGATATTATTAATGAAGCTGTCAAAATACCATTTAATCTTAAATATATTCCTGAAAATTATGTAACATTAGATATAGCAAAAGGATTTGCTGACTCTTCTAGTTTTTTAGAATTACCAAAAAAATATCAAAATACACCTGAAATATTCGATATGTTTGTAAACTATATAAAAAAGTATAAAAATATAGGTGTTTTACTATGGCCTAGTTGCGATGAAGATATTCTTAATAAAGCCTTTATAGATCTAGTAAAAGCAAACTTTGATTTTAAAACAGATGCAAATATAAGATTTGATCTTGTAGAAATTATACCTAAATTAAATAAGGAGGCAACAAAATATTTGTTTAAAATTTCTCCATTTTATATTAGAAAGTCAAAGTTCAAAGATGATGAAGAAATTGTCCTAGAAGCTATAAAAATTGACGGTTCTTCTTTTGAATGTGCCGGAAAAAAACTAAGATCAGACAAAAATTTTGCATTAAAAGCTTTAAAGGTTGATGTCAATTCACGTTTTGGCCTTTCAGAAGAATTATGGCAGGATCCTGATATATCAGATTTAATTAAAAAATTAAAAGATACCAGCTCTAGTAATGATTATGGTTGGTATTAAAAACAAACACTCGAGATTAATTTCTCGAGTGTTTGTATACTTGTCAATGATGTGAAACAAAATTTTATAAAAATAAATTCAACTAAA
>CAZTVT010000065.1:0-6637 GCA_964617175.1 uncultured Clostridium sp. | reverse complement strand
CTATGTCTTTTTTTAATACCTGATATTGTTGTTTTAAATCTCTGAATTGCATAATCCTCTCCTTTTATCATATATGAGATAAGAACTAAAAAACTTTTATATTTGGTAATTGTAATAATGCACCTAATTCTGCGTCTAAATCAGGAGGGTTAAGTTTAAATCCCATTCCTGGGATTGGTGTTAACTCACCAAACTTTATATCCCCATCAATATTATACATATCAACTCTCACAAAAATAAAGTCCTTCGATAATTTTTCCGCATATTCTATCATCTTATCAAAGTGAAGTGGTTTTTCGATTATAATTTGGTTGTTGCTTTTTAGGCAAAAATCAATCGGTAACTTATTCCATTCCCTGTCATAACAGTTCCGATAATATTGTTCCTTTTTCACATTATTTTCGTCAATAGAATCAATATCTACATAAACAAATTGAACTCTCCCATTAAAGCAAAAAAACTTGATATCATTTGGTATTTTACCATTTTCCGTCTCCATCAGATTTTCGCACACAATGCATGCCTTACCATCAAAATAGTAGCCATCAAAAGGATTTGAATATCTTCTTGCATCATCCAACCATTCTGCCAGCTTGCTTTTAACATAGTCTTCGTCTATCTGTTCTTTATTATTGCAGATAACTGTTTTGTGAGAACCCTGGCTTATTTTCAAAACATATTTTTCTGGTAATAACTTAAAATCGATGTCTTCCGCATTGTCAAATGTACAAATCTGAGAAGGCAAAATTTCTTCTAATCCAAGATTTTTAACATACTCTCTAACAGAATTTTTATCATATATCTTTCTGATTAGTTCTAAATTATATATTTCATTATACCTATTTAGCCAATACAGCTTTTCATTAAATGTTTGAGGAAATCCTAAATTTATATTTTTTTTATGAACTCTATAAAACTCTGTTTTATACATTAATTTAATGGGAAGAACACTATATATAGTATTCGCAATTTTTTTCTTTAATTTATACACTTTCATCGACCTCACTTTTTCTTTTATATCCAAAACTATAAAGAAACGCAATAACAGTACATAAAGCAACAAAAGAATATACAATAACGCAGCCTTTTGCTAAACCTACGGTACCATATTTCGGAATAACATGTAATGCCATAGTAACTTGTACAACGAATCCAACCATTGAGATGAACATATTCTCCTTGGCCTTTCCCATTACAGACAATAATCCCGCCGTAAGAGTTTTTATTCCTGTATTAATAAAGAAAGCTAATAATAACCATCTCATCAGAGGTATGACATTAATATATTTAACACCATATATTATAGTAATTATAGGTTTCGCAAAAATTCCTATAAATAATGCAAAACTTCCCACACATAATGAATTAATTAAAAGTGCTTTCTTATAGCTATTCATTACCCATTTATTATCTTGTTCATTTTTCACAAAATAGGGTCCAATAAACACTGTTATCGAAGAAGTGATTATCGCCATATTACTTGGAAACATATACGCAACTTTGTAATCTGCCAACATTTCCGGGTCTTTTCCAAGTTGACCAATTAAAAAGATATCTGTAATCATGAACAAAATCCAGATTCCATTTGCAATCATATTATGAAAAGAATACCAACTGATTTCCTTTTTTTCTTCCTTGGATAATTTATCTTTTTGTTCTCCTTTAAAATATTTTTTATAGACAGAGCACAATATTAATATAGCTGCAAAACTTTCAGATAGAGTTTTACATATTATTGTACCAAATACTCCACCAACAAGTGATCCTATAACCCTACATGTAATGGATGCAAATGATATCCCAATAGAAAATCGTATGTATCGCTTATTTTCCAGCATTGCTCTCTCATGCGATAGGCATGTTGCTGATATGTCTTGAAATGGTAAAACAACCGCTAAAATAATTAGTAGTATTCGTGCATTATTATATTCTTTTGGAATATTAATAAGCATTGATAAAATTATAATAAGCAAAACTATTATGATATCAATGGTTGTTGCTTTTTTGATGACAAAGTCAAAATTGGAATAATGTTTCTTTTTATTCTCAGTTACAACATTGTATCTAAGTAACGCCAACGACAACCCCAATCCTGCAAAAATACTTGCGTAACTAAATAAATTTTCTACGTATCCCAACGTGCCATATTCTTCTTTAGTTAAGAATCTTACGATAAAAATTGATCCGCACAGTCCAACAAATTTATTTGCAAAATTCCCAATGAAAATATGGAATGCGCCTTTTTCTAATAGGCTATAAAATAGAACTTTTAATTTATTAATCGTAATCCCTCCCTGGTTATTTAATTGAAACATAACCAATAATTTTATTTTCAAAATATTCGCAATCATGGATAAATTGCTGTATGTCTGCTTTCAACGTTCTTTTAAATTCAATAAGAATAATCACTTTTTTTGAGTTATATATATAAACCCCCAAGCTTGGATTGGCACTATTATATGTTATAATATTTAAATTCTCAATTTCAATATCTTCAAATGAAAAAAATGTTATATCATTTTGTAACATTACCTTAACGTCTTCACTTATACGGGATTCCGCTTTTTTATATTCAAAAATTTTAATTAATGAAGTGTTTTTTCTTAACTCACTCTCATTATATATTGTTTTTTGATTGAGTAAAAGAATATAAAGATAAATGATATAAGTGCAGATGAACAATAAAGTAATAAAACAGCATTTACTTATTGTTTCAAGCAAGCTATTTCCTACATAAGTTTTCTCAACATCACTTGTTGATGCTTCTTGAACTAAAATAAGCTCGGTTTCTACTAATTCATTATTTAAATCATTAACAATATATTTTGACAAGATGTTTGTTAAAAAAACAGTTCTTTCAAGATTTTTTCCAGATGCTTTTATTGAAACGACATGTTTACCACTAACAGAAAAACGATCTTCAGTAGCGTTATATCTTGAATATCCATTGGCAATTAGTTCCTCATTAATATCTTCGCTATATGTCTGCATCTTTAGAGATTCCAAAATTGTATCTTCGATTTGACTCATTTCCATCTTAGCCAGCGCGTAATTTGCATTATCGTTGACACTCATTTCATACATAGCTGTTGCATTATATTCAAAGTTTGTCCCCTTCTCATTGTAAAATTGTAAAAACATTATAGATGTTGTTATACATATTAAAAAAAGTATGCTAATTAATACAAATTTACTTTTTTTAACCAAATACTTTATTCTATCTTTATCCAAGTATATATTCCAGTTACTCATTTTTTCTCCTCCGCAAATTAAAATCTTCTTTTTTGTCATATAACAAGCAAATAATAACAATCAAAGTGAAATTTCCAAATATCAGTTCGTTAATTATTCCACCATCATTAAGCAACATAACGGAAAAGATACTTAAAGCAATGGCAAATCCGCTGGATGTTTTATGTGCTAAAAAATCTATCAGTAATAACAATAATATAAAAAGTAAAAAAACAAGAATCAAACCCCAATAACCAAAACGGAAAAAACCTTCTGCATAGAATCCTGTGTTTGCACTTAATTCCTCACTATAAAAATATTCTTTTCCTATAAGTTTACCCCATCCTACATCATATGGATATTCCACGCCCAAAAATTGTCCCCATAATGTTCCTCCTAAACCAATGTGTTCATTTACCGAGAAAAAATCATAATAAATATACTTTAGCATTGCTGGATCAATCAGCATTCTTCTAACAAATAAGGTGTATGGAATATAAAACGCTGATGAAATATTCTGCAATAACCCCATCACTGACAAAAGTGAAATTAATAGCAACGCAACATTAAACATTTTCCATAGCAGTTGCTTGTTTTGAGAAATATAATATGAAAAAATAATTAAAAACAACGTAAACAGCACTATTTTCTGTGCCTGATATAAAAATGATATTAATTGCAATATAACATATGTGACTACTACTATTGGCTTTTTTCGTTCTATACCTCTTACTATCATAAATGGATTAATAACAATATACTGCCAATAATATATATATCCGATATATTTATTTAGCTTAAAGTTTGCTCGAATCTCGTATGTCTTTTCTAAATTAAATGCATCAAATGTAAATAACCCATTTTGCAAAACAACAAACACGTAAGTTATGATTGTTGATGCAACAAAACATATAACTAATAACTTACTAAACGATGGCAGCTTGATTTTGCTGTCACCATCCAGTTTTGTAAATTCAATTTTAAAATTTAGAATACACTCTGTAATGGCAAACAAGGTACTGATTGCCATAAAATATAGTAAACTTGTTTTTCCATATGCAAACATACTGGCAAAAGGAATCTGTGATATTGCAAAAATCACATGCAAAAAAAACACCGAGGTTTTTTCATATTGTCTAGGTAATATATAGATCAATATTAAAGTAGTTAGCCATCCTATTATGTATTTCCACAAGGTAAAATCAAATGAATAATCATAGCTCCCTTCATATTGCATTTTTAGTACCGTTACATAGCCGAAATCCAAAAGAAATTTATATACTATTAGGCTTACTATAATACTCTTGTTTTTTGAGCCATCACATATTTTATTCATACTCTATAATTTTACATCTGGCAACTTAAGCCAATCTCCCCATGCTAAATCGTATCCTTCCGGTTCTATTTTTCCAGCTCCACCCATAGGAATAAATGTTAATTCCCCTACAACAACTCTTCCATTTATATCATATAAATCAACACGAAGAAATGGGAATGGTGCTGATAACTTTTCACTTATCTCGATCATCTTATTGATATTTTTGTGTTCTTTTTTTGTATAGTTTGGATTGCTTTTTCGTCCGTTATTTACAGGTATATATTCTCCATTTACATTATACAAGTTTTTTATCATCGTTTCATTGATTGTTCTGTCACTCGAGAATGTATCATAAAATTCTTCATAAAATTTTACTTTTCCATTGAAACACCAAAAATCGGTATCGAAAATGCACCCGCTACCATCATCTAAATACTCTTCACAAATTATTTTAGCTTCTCCGTCAAAATAATATTTTTCTTCATTGTATTCACTGACTTTATTGATATTATTATTGGTCTTTTCTAACCACCCATTTAACCTTTCGACAATTTCTTTTTCACTTAAGTTACAATTCCCATCATTAATGATATTGTATCCGCATGATTGGGATATTTTTAGTACATATTTTGTAGGCAATTTTGAGAAGTCGATATCATATGCTGAATTGTAGACACCATAAAGTTTAGGCAAATATCCATCACCTAAACAGTCTGTAATGTAATCTCTAACCCTATATTTATCATAACAACGCATCACTAAATCCTTTAAGTATTCTCCATTGTATATTTTCAACCAGAATAATTTTTCTGTGAAAAATCTTGGATTATCTAGATTTAACTTCCTTTTATGATAATGCCTATATGCAATCCCCAAATACTTTTTTAGTGGCAATTGTTTATAGCATAAATTCTTTACAATTCCTTTTAAACTACTCATTTCTTCCCTCCAAAATGTAGTCGTAAATTTCAAGCAGCTTTTTCTCGCATGAATCCCAATTATATTCTTCTAAAACAGCTTTAACACCGTTCTGACCCATTTGGTAAGCTTCATCCTCATTTTCTAATAAATGTATTATTGCCTCTCTCAATTGGCCTGAACATATGCCACAATGATATTTTTCAACAATTTTTCTCCATATTTTAAAATCTGTACATATAAATGGGAGTCCTGCTTGCATAAATTCATAGATTTTTGTATTACCTAATGTACCATTTATATTATCCGATAACACATATGCCAGCAACGCCATTCCTATCCTTGATTGAGAATAGATTTCTTGTACTTTGTCAAATGGCACTTTTCCATAGAACTTAACCCTTTCCCAACCATCTAATTTGGATAATGTTTCTATATATACCTGTGTTGAATTTCCCGCTAATAGATATTGGTCGCCCCCAATAGACTTGAATGCATTGATAATTGTTTTATGGCTCCAAGTGTCGCTTATTCCTCCTGCAAAACAAATATTATTACTCCTTGTGCAATAATCCTTCCTTGATATTGAAACCATTTTTTCTTTTTCCACTATCGGAAAATTAGGGATCAATGCGCATGGTATACAATTAATATTTTGTTTTTCAAATTGCGGAGTTACGTATATAAATGCATCACATTTTTTTATAATTTTTTTTTCATATTTGTCGACAATCCAACCAGCAATGCTCCCAATTATCTTGCTGTATTTGGAGAAATGCATTTGCCAATCTCCTCTTGTATCTTCATGCATATCATATATTACACATCTATTACTTCTTTTTAAAAAGGGTATAATCGGTAATAATTCGGACTCATGTATGTGATATACATCTGCATTTAAATTAATCAACTTGTGTTTTAATGTATTGATGTAGCTAAATAGTTTCATTTTACTGCTTTTATCAACAGATATCTGAACAATTTTTACACCATTTATTTCTTCTTCTGTAGTTGCTCCTGCTTTATCAGAAGTGATATAAACAACTTCGCAATCTCCTCTCTTTAAAATTGATTTGCATTCTTTTCTTACGATTCTCCCATCATTAAAAGGATGAGAATATCCAACATGAACTATCTTTTTCATTTAAGTTACATCTCTCTCACAATAAA
>CAZTVT010000064.1:0-6709 GCA_964617175.1 uncultured Clostridium sp. | reverse complement strand
AATATTAAAAAAAAATTACGATGGAGATATAAATTTTATTGTCGACAGCTGGAGTGATAAAGATGTATCTAAAACTAATCTGGTAAAAGGGCAGGTTATAACTAAAGATTTGCTTATAGCAGAAGAGGAATATATTTATAATAAAGATAAAGAAATAATATCATTAGATTTGGACAAAAATGATATTGCTACTAATAGTAAGCTGGAAAAAGGATCAATGGTTAATATATATTTTACTGAGACTAGTCAAAATGACAATGGTGAAACAGTAAAGCTTATTGAAGAAAATGTAAAGATTATTGATGTAAATGATGATGAAGCCAATAGCGTTAGTAAAAATAAAAAAGCATCTAAAATTGTCATTGCTTTGTCTAGAGAAAAAATACTATTAGTAAATAGTTACAAAAGAAGAGGTTTATTTAATATTTCATTAATAACTTAGAGAGGAGTGATATATGAAAATAAAAATTATATGTGATAAAGATGCTGAACTTTTGAAATTAAGGTGCAATTTAAAAAAAGAATTACTAAAAGGAAAATATAATGAAAAGTACAAAATAAAATTTATGCCAAAATCATGTAAAGAGGCAGATATATATTTAATAATATCAAATGATTTGGAATTTATTTATAAAAATAGTTATGAATTTGAAATGAAAAATGGGATTGGTTCAAATCTTATCATTTTAACTTCTAATTTAAAGTCAGCAAATATTGTAGGATGCTTAAATATAACACCATATGTATATTATATAAAGTCAAAAATCGAGTCTATAGCATTTAAAATTATTAAAATATATAATACAAATAATATATCAGCCAACCTATATACTATTCCAGTAAAAAGTAAAAAAGATAGTTAAATAACTACCTTTAAATTTTGCTTAAAGTTTGTAAAGCATTATTAGCTATTATAAGCTTAGATTTTTCCTGTATAGCACTACTAAACATGTTATATGAGTAATAATTTTCACAATATTCTGATAAGAAAACAAAAGTCTTTAAAAACTTTTTGTTTTTGATACTTGAATTAGCAAATATTATAAAATATATATCATTATATTTATAAAGGCTATTTTTTCCAAAGAAAAGTTTTTCAGCTTTAGCGTTTTCACATAAAGCTAGTATATTATCGATATTTTTAAAAGAATAGATGAAACTATCAACTTTATAATTAGTTACAATAGCTTTAGATTTTTTTGAGTTTTTTACTTTCTTTTCTAGTAATGAATATTTTCTTAAATCTGGCATGTTATCTACTTTTGTTATAGTAACAACAAACAGGTTATTATTATCAGAGCTTGCTTCTATTAATAGCTGTGAGTCTTCAAATTCAAATTCTTCATCAATATTTGATTCTTCTATTAAATCTACAAATAGATTTTTTGCAATTTCACTATTTTTTTCTATGTCTTTAATATTAATATCTCTTTTTTCTAATTCTTCAAATGTTAAAGTGATTTTTACCTTGTTATTATTTATTTTTTCAACTTTCATAAAGAATACCTCCGAAAATTGTATATTTCTTATAGTAAGTATATGTATTATATAATTAAATAGTTACAAAGTCAATATGTATAATAATAATAGTATAACACAAAAAGTTAATAAATATAAACGTATTTTTTTAAAATAATCAAAAAAATGTTGATAAAACAAAAAATATGTGATATAATGCTTTAAGTTAATTTCCTTACTCTACATAAGATGTTAGAGTCAGAAGTCCAAAAGGAGGTGAGTTTTAGTCATGAATAATTATGAAGCAGTTATCATTCTTTCTGCAAAAGCACAAGAAGAAGCAACTGTTGCTTTTGGAGAAAAAATGAAAGAAATGATATCACAAAATGGCGAACTTACAAATGTAGATGAATGGGGTAAGAAAACATTAGCTTATCCAATAAAGAAAGAAACAGAAGGAATATATATTCTATTTACATTTGTTGCTAAACCAGAATTTATATCTGAATTTGAAAGAATTCTAAGATTAGATGATATAGTTTTAAAACACATGGTTATCAAAAAAGGTAACTAATTGTACTTTTTAGTACACAAGGGGGAAATTTAATGAACAAATTTCAATTTATGGGGAGATTAACAAGAGACCCCGAATCAAGATTTACACAAAATACTAATACTCCAGTTACGACTTTTTCGATCGCTGTAAATAGAAGATTTACTGAAGCAAATGGCGAAAGAAAAGCAGATTTCTTCAATTTAACAGCTTTTGGAAAGTTAGCTGAGTTTTGTTCTAAATATTATAGAAAAGGACAACAAGTTTTAGTTGAGGGGAGAATTCAAAACAGAACTTGGGAAGACCAAAATGGTCAAAAAAGATATGCAACTGATTATATTATAGATAATGCATATTTTGCAGATTCTAGAAGAGATGCAGACATGTCAAATGCAGGAATGGATAATACAGTTACACCAACTTCAACAGATGATGGTGAATTTATAACAATAGATGATACTGAGGAATTACCATTCTAATTACATTTATTGAAAGGAGGACAATTACAAAATGGCTGATAATAAAAATAAAAGAGGATCAAAAAATGATAAACCTTATAGAAGACCTAGAAAAAAAGTTTGTAACTTTTGTGTTGATAAAATAGATGATATTGATTATAAAGATGTAGAAAAATTAAGAAAATATGTAAGTGATAAAGGTAAAATATTACCAAGAAGAGTTACAGGTACTTGTGCAAAACATCAAAGAAAAGTAACTAAAGCTATTCAAAGAGCAAGACATATAGCACTTTTACCATATACTGTTAAATAGAGTATTTAAAAAATAGCTATATATTAATTATAGCTATTTTTTGTTATGTGCTTGAATTAAAAATATATATGCAATATAATATAATTGTTAAAGAAAATGCTAAATTTGATGGAGGAGATTTATGGCAGGATTACCAATAGTTTTTAAATATATAATAGTTTTTCTAATATCAATGGTTCCAATAGTAGAACTTAGAGGTGCAATTCCAATTGCAGAAGGAATGGGATTAAATATATTTTTGTATTACCCTATAGCAATTATAGGAAATATATTACCAGTACCTTTTATTTATTTATTTGCAAGAAAAGTTTTAGAATGGGGAAAAGATAAAAAAATAACTGGAAAATTTTTTACTTGGTGTTTAGAGAAAGGTGAAAAAGGTGGAGAAAAATTAAGAAAAACTGCTGGAAATAGAGGAATATTTTTGGCTTTGTTAATTTTTGTAGGAATACCTTTGCCTGGAACGGGTGCGTGGACCGGAACACTTGCAGCAAGCTTTTTAAAACTAGATTTTAAAACAAGTATTTCAGCAACTACCCTTGGAGTTTTACTTGCTGGAATTATAATGTCACTAGGAAGTAAAATAGTTTCAATACTTGGATGGGTAGGAGTTATAGTAATAGTAGTAGTAATTGCTATTATAGCATTAGTATTAATGTTGATAAAAAAAAATAAATCAAAAAATGCTAAGTAATGAAAATAAATTAAATATTAAAAATGATTATTAATCACTTCATATAGTATTTATTCATAAAATGTTATATGAGGTGATTTTTTATGGAAACATTTAAAGTAGGCGATATTGTTGCAAGAAAATCATATAATTTTGATATAATGTTTAAAATAATCGGAATAAGAAACGATATAGTAGATTTGGCTCGGAATTACTGTAAGAATTGTTGCAGACGCACCAACATTTGATTTAAAACATATTGATAAACAAGAAATGGAAATAAGATTAAAAAAGATAGAAGAATCTAGGCATGTTAGAATGAGCAGGTGTTATTCAAATATAAATAAAAAGTATTATAATTTTAATATAAGAGACAAAATAAATTTAAATGATAATCCTAATATTTTTAAAAAAGAGGAAATTTTAAAAAAGCCTGGGATTATTCTTCATGTTGATGGAGATTCAGATTATGCTGAAAAATGTAAAAATAATTATAAAAGGATGGGACTAACTTCGTATGTATATAACATACCTGAAAATGAACAATATAAGCAAATTTATCAATTACTACAAAGAATAAGACCAAATATACTGATTCTTACAGGACATGATGCGTTTATACGAAAAAGAAATGATATATATAATATAGATAATTATAAAAATTCTAGATATTATGTGCAAGGAGTACTCGAAGCAAGACGATATGAACACAATCTTGATAATTTAGTTATATTTGCAGGAGCTTGTCAAAGCTATTACGAAGCAATTATATCTGCCGGAGCTAACTTTGCTAGTGCACCAAAAAGAGTGTTAATAGATATGATGGATCCTCTTATAGTTGCTGAAACAATAGCATATACACCAGTTGATAAATATATTCCTCTAGCAAATATATTATCCAATACCAGAGAAGGAATAAATGGTATAGGAGGATTTCAAACTAGAGGTCAGCTACGTACTTAGTATGCATACCGACCTATTCCATGGTAGAAAAAATGTTAGAAAATATAGGTATAGTCATTAAGAACTGCATTAGCAGTTTTTTTTTAGGAGGGAGAAAATATGTGGAAGAAGTAGAGTATTTTAAAATAAACGAAACTCTGTCATATCAATTTTTTCAAATGCCAAAAGAACTGTTTAAAAATCCATATTATAAAAGTAAATTATCATTAGAATCAAAAGTTACTTATACTTTTTTACTTGATAGATTACAAATTTCTAAAATGAACAGGTGGTTTAATGATAGTGGAGAAATATATTTAATTTATACAAGAAAAGAGCTTATAGATGAAATAAAAATATCAAAGACTACTGCTACAAAAGTATTTAAAGAGCTTACAGAATGTAATCTTATAAAAGAAGAAAGATTAGGTAGAGGAGAAGCCAATCGTATATATATAGGTAAGATAAAAAGTGAAACTTTAGAAGAATTTAAAAAAAGAAAGTTTAGAAGTCTAAAAAGTGAACTTCAAGAAGTCCAAAATAGTACTTCAAGAAGTCTAAAAGAGTACCTAAATAATACTAATATAAATAATACTAATACATATAATAGTGATAAAAAATTTTTTGTTGATGAAAAAGTTTCATTATACGGAAAAGAAATTAATAAATTAGTAGAAGAGTATGGTATGGACAAGACTGTTAAATGTATAGTAGAACTAAATTTATATAAATCTTCTAATTATAAAGAATATTCTAGCGATTATGATGCAATTCTTAGGTGGGTAGTAAAAAAAGTTGAAAGAGATGAAAAAAGAGATAATCATAATAATAGTAGTAATTTAAGGTTTAAAAATTGTTCTCAAAGAGAGTATGATGATTTAGAATCGTTTTATGATAATTTATAATAAGGGGGGAATATGAGTAAAGTAATAGCTGAAATAAAAGGAAATAAGTATACTGAAACTGAAATAGATAATATGCTTACTGATTATATAAATATAGGAGAAAATATTTACAAAAGAAGAACAAAAGTAGCTCAAACTCTTATAAAAGATTTTACAAAAAAGTATAGAAAATATGGTGTTAGCATTATTGGTAAAAAAAGAAATTTAAAACAATTCTTAAACTCTGCAAAGTTAATGTACGAACTAGCAGAGTTTTATTTATGCAGTAACAATATAAATTATAACAAATATGTATATATGTTAGGGAAAAATGATAAAGGTTCAAAAGTATATTTATATTTATCTGGAAATAAAGAACTTGTACTAATATATAATTCTTTATCAATCTTTTTAGAAAATTGGTTTATATATAAAAAGATAGGTGGGATGAAAATTGGAGAATAAAATATATATGAATATTCAAAAAAAGCCCAAAGTGGAAAATGTGGAAGAAACCAAGATAATTTCTCCGCATGATGTTTATAACTTGCAAGAAGTACAAGAAATAAAAGATGCAATACAAGAACATCTATTATACATAGGTTTAGATAGAGGAAATAATGTAAGAAATACTGTATTTATAGGTATAGGGACAAGTTCATATATAAGTGTAAATAGTAGAGATATTGTAAGAACTGCTTTAGTAAATGCAAATGATAGAGTAGTACTTGTGCATAATCATCCGTCAAATATGCTCATTCCTAGTTCTCAAGATAAACATATAACTAATATTACTAATAGCTTGTTAAAAGAATTTAATATTGAACTTCTAGATCATATAATAGTAACTGAGAAAAGCTATACTAGTATGAAAGAACAAGGTTATATAGATAAAAATTATAATAATAAAATAGAATTATTAGATAAAGCTACTCTACTAGAAGAAAATATTGTCTTAAAGGAAAAAATTAAAAAAATGAGACAAAAAAGTAGAGTTAGAAGTAGTGAATTGGAAAGGTAGATGTTATATGCAAAATAGATGTATTACAGAAGAATATATAAAAATAAAGGAAGAAGAAAAGAGAGATTTATCAGAATTTGAGAATAGTTTAAAAAGACTACAAAAAGCTAGTAATGATATACTAAAAGAATTTAATATACAAAAAGAAAATAATAATCTAAAACATAAATCAAGTGAGGTGGAAAAATGATTTTTCTTAATAGCAAGATTCGTAAATGTAGCACATTTACAATAGGAAAATTCCTAAAACCTTTTATAACTAGGAGAGATTATGAAAAAAGATGTTTCAATACATTTTAGACTTAGTAAAAAACTAAAAGAAAAAATTAAATTAGAATCAGAAAAATCAAATATGACAATGAGTCAATATATAAGTAATTGCTTAAATAATAAAAGTATTATAAAAA
>CAZTVT010000063.1:0-7268 GCA_964617175.1 uncultured Clostridium sp. | reverse complement strand
TAGATTTTAGTCCTAATAAGGAATGTAAAGATATAAATGATTATCCTGTAATATACATATCATTAAATGATTTAAAAGATATTGTTATAGATGATATTTTACCTAGTAAAACTAGTGAAATTATTTCTTTAAAGGAACAAATGCTTTTAAAAAAGGAATCTATAGTGCCACAAAGAACTATAAATTCTGGTAGAAAATTGATAGCATTAACATTTGATGATGGACCACATGCAACTTTTACAAATGAAATACTTGAAACGCTAAAAAAATATAATGGTGCAGCTACATTTTTTGTACTTGGAAGTAGAGCTGTAAATTATCCAAATGTTATTAGTAATATAATAAATAGTGGGAGTGAAATAGGAAATCATTCATGGAGTCATCCACAACTTACAAAATTAAGCGTAAGTCAAATGAAGAAGGAGATTGATGATACACAAAACACTGTATATAATGCATCAAAAGTATATCCTAAATTTGTAAGACCACCATATGGAGCTGTAAACATAAGTGTAAAATCTAATATTGGAATGCCTATGATTCTATGGAATGTTGATACTTTGGATTGGAAAACGAAGAATACTCAAATGATATTAAATGAAATAATGAATAACGCAAGAGATGGTAGTATAATTCTTATGCACGATATTCATAAAACATCAAAAGAAGCAGCAATTTTGACTATTCCTAAACTAGTAAACCAGGGATTTGAACTTGTTACTGTAAGTGAGTTATTTAAAGCTAAAGGAGTTAGTTTAGAAGCTGGTAAGACATATACTAATTTATAAATTGGAGATGATATAGTGAAAACATTTAAAACTGGAATAATAGTTGGAAGATTTCAACATATACATAACGGACATGAGAAAATTATAAATATTGGAAGAAATTTATGTGATACTTTATTAATATTTGTTGGTTCATATGGAGTAGAAAAATCTTTAAAGAATCCTTATGATTACGAATATAGAAAAGAGCTTATAACAAAAATTTATAAGGATGATATAGAAAATGGTAGTGTTATAATAAAGCCTCTTAGGGATTTAGAAAATAAAGATGAACTATCACCAAAATGGGGAAGATATGTTATTTCAAGTGCTATTGAAATACTAGAAAAAAGTCCAGAATGTATTATTTATGGTAAGGATAAAGATATATTTAAATGTTTTGATAAAGAAACAGTAAAAAATATGACTGAAATATTAGTAGATAGAAATATTTTTAATATAAGTGCTACTAAGATGAGAGAATTTTTATTAAAAGATAGAAAATCAGAGTGGGAAAAATATGCTAATCCTGCTATTTATAGTGAATATGATAATTTAAGAAAAATAGTTGTAAGTATGAGAAAATAATGATATAATGTAGAAAAATTATTTTGAAAGGATGAAAATTTATGCTTTATACAGGAAATTATACAAATTGTAAAGGTAATATGTGTGTATCAATTTCTGGAGATAGAGGAAAGGATGCTGGTTTTTATGGCCAAGTATATCCTTCTTTAGCACCAAAATATGATTTTTTTAGAAAATGGAAAGATAATATAGGTAAATTACCAGAAGAAGAAAACATCAAGTTTTATATCCATGAGTATTATAACAGAGTTTTAAAAGAATTAGACCCTACTAAAGTGTATAATGATTTAGATAATAGGATACTTTTGTGTTATGAAAATGAAAAAGAGTTTTGTCATAGACACTTAGTAGCTTTTTGGTTAGAAGAAACTTTAAAAATAAATGTGGATGAAGTTAAGACTAGTCCAAGTGGTGGCTTAATAAAGTTAGATAGACCTGAATATTTAAGGAATTTGTTATTATTTGAAATTAAAAAATAGAGCTATGAAGAAAAGAAGAATCAAAAATTGTGTTTACAATTTAGATTCTTCTTTTGATTTATGTGAAATTATATATTGGAAAGTATTGACGTTAATACATCGCTTTATCTTCTTTTTCATTCCAAGTTTTAAATGGCTTTAAAGAAATATCATTTGTTATTTGTATTTCTTTAATAACTTTATCATTATTTCCTTTTATATATTCAGCTATTTTTTCATCTTTAAATCCAGAAGTCGTAGCTTCAGAATAATCTGTACCATAATATATAACAGGAATACTAGCCCAGCAGCTTGCTGAAAGACACATAGGACAAGATTTTGCTGTTGTTACTAGAATGCAATTATTAAGATTAAGTCTATTAAGTATTTTGCTTGCTTTTCGTATTGCATTTATTTCAGCATGACAAGTTGCATCTTTGCTAGATATAACTGTGTTTCTTTCTATGCAGACTATTTTGTATTTATTATCTATTTTTTGAATTATACAAGCACCAAAAGGACCTCCAATATTTTCTTTTACACCTTCACATGCATATTCTGCTGAAAATTTAAAAGCATCATCTATGCATTCATTTAAATTATCATATATTTTGTTAATCATAAAATTTCTCCTTTAAATATAATATAATAGTATAATATTTTGTATGTTTTTTCAATAAAAATTTTGTATTTATTGAAAAATAAAGTAAATTATGATATTATGATTAGAGAAAAAAAGAGGTGGTTTTGTGGATAGTATAGAAAAAGAAGATTTAGAACTTTTTAATTATATAAATGATGAGAAAAAAAGACAAGAAGATAATATTGAACTTATTGCATCAGAAAATTTTGTAAGTAAAGCAGTTTTAGAAGCTATGGGTTCAATTCTTACAAATAAATATGCTGAAGGATATTCAGGTAAAAGATATTATGGTGGATGTGAGAATATAGATAAAATTGAAACACTTGCAATCAATAGAGCAAAAGAATTATTTAATGCAGAACATGCAAATGTACAACCTCATAGTGGAAGTCAAGCTAATATGGCTGTATATATGGCAATGCTTGATGTAGGTGATACTGTTATGGGAATGGATTTATCAAATGGTGGTCATCTTACTCATGGAAGTCCTGTTAATTTCTCTGGTAAGTTATATAATATTGTTTCATACGGTATAACAAAAGAAGGATATATAGATTATGAAGATGTATTAAAAAAAGCAAAAGAGTGTAAGCCTAAAATGATAATAGCTGGAGCAAGTGCTTATCCTAGAAAAATAGATTTTGCTAAATTTAGAGAAATTGCAGATGAAGTAGGAGCTTATCTTATGGTTGATATGGCACATATTGCGGGTCTTGTATGTACAGGAGAACATATGTCACCAGTACCATATGCTGATTTTGTTACATCAACTACTCATAAAACTCTTCGTGGTCCTCGTGGTGGGCTTATACTTTGTAAAGAAAAGTATGCAAAACAAATTGATAAAACTATATTTCCTGGAATTCAAGGAGGTCCTTTAGAACATATAATTGCTGCAAAAGCAGTTTGCTTTAAAGAGGCACTTTTACCATCATTTAAAGAGTATATGCATCAAGTAGTACTAAATTGCAGAAAGCTTGCAGAGGAATTAGTAAAAAGAGGCTATAATTTAGTATCTGGCGGTACTGATAATCATTTAATGCTTATTAATCTAATAAACAAAAAAATGACTGGAAAAGAGGCAGAAAATCTACTTCACAGTGTAAATATAACAGTAAATAAAAATGCTGTACCAAATGATCCAGAAAGTCCATTTGTAACAAGTGGTATAAGAGTAGGAACAGCAGCTTGTACTACAAAAGGACTTAAAGAAGATGATATGGTAAAACTAGCAGAAGCAATGGATTTAGTTTTATCAAAGAATGTTTCTAATTTAGATGAAAATAAGTTTGAAGAAAATATGTCAAAAGCTAGAAAAATTGTAAAAGAACTAACTGAAAAGTATGTATAGGAGGTAGATTATGAAACCAGTATCATTAGATATTAAAGGCATTGAACCCTATGTAAGTAAAGAAGAACAAGAATTATTACTTGAAAAAGTGTATGAAGCACATGATATGTTAGAAAATAAAACAGGAATGGGCAGAAATATGCTAGGATGGTTAAAATTACCAGAGGAAAGAAATGAAGAAGAAATAGAAAGAATAAAAAAAGCTGCTGATAGAATAAAAAAACAAGCTGATGTATTTATTGTTGTGGGGATTGGAGGCTCATATTTAGGAGCAAAAGCAGTAATTGATTTATTTAATAGTAATTTTTCAAATTTAGAATCATTAACGGATAGGAAGCATCCTCAAATTATTTTTGCTGGAAATAATATGAGTTCTAAATATTTAAAAGATTTAACTGAATATATAAAGGATAAAGATGTAGCTATAAATGTTATATCTAAATCTGGTACTACATTAGAGCCAGCTATGACTTTTAGAATACTTAGAATGTTTTTGGAAGAAAAATATGGTATTAGAGGTGCTGCTGAAAGAATTTATGTTACTACAGATGAACATAAGGGTTTGTTACATGATATAGCTAAAAAAAATGAATATGAAATGTTCGTAATTCCAGATAATGTTGGTGGAAGATATTCAGTGTTAACACCAGTTGGATTACTTCCAATGGCTGTAGCAAATATTGATATTGATGACATACTAGATGGTGCTTTGTTTGCGTCTCATGTATTTAATCAAAAAAGTATTGAGACAAATGATTGCTACAAATATGCATTAATACGTAATATTTTATATCAAAAAGGAAAAACTACTGAAATACTTGCAAGTTATGAGCCATCTTTTAAATATTTTATAGAATGGTATAAACAATTATTTGGAGAAAGTGAAGGAAAAGAGCATAAAGGAATTTTTCCGGCTGGAGTGAACTTTACAACTGATTTACATTCTATGGGGCAATTTATACAAGATGGAAGTAGAAATATTTTTGAAACAGTTATAAATGTTGAAATTGATAGAACATTTATAAAATTTCCTGAAGTTAAGGAAGATGAAGACAGACTTAATTATTTAGCTGGAAAAGAAATTGATTATATAAATAAACAAGCATTTTTGGGCACTTTGAGAGCTCACGTAGATGGTGGTGTACCAACTATGGTTATAAATATTGAAGATTTATCTGAATATAACATAGGAGAACTTATATTTTTCTTTGAAAAAGCTTGTGCAATTAGTGGATATATCTTAGGTGTCAATCCTTTTGATCAACCTGGTGTTGAAGCTTACAAAAAGAATATGATGAATTTATTGAAAGACAATTAATTTTAAATATAATAAAAAGGTGGTTAAAATGAAGAAAAATGATATTATATTTTTGATTTGTGGGATAGTTTTACTTATAGCTTCGATAACTTTTGTAGTATATAGAGTGTTTTTTGCTGACATATGGTCTAAAAATGCGGATAAATTAAATAAAAACTTGTGTAAACTTGAAATAAAAAAAGGAGAAACTGTATATGTTGGTGATATAAAAGATGAGATTCCTTTCGAATGGGACACTCTTTATACTTTTAAACCTGATGTCTCTATAGAAAAAATATATGAAATTGTTGGATATAAATGGGATAAAATAACTAAAGCAACAAATAAAGGAATGAATCAATTGGTATTCTTAAAAGATGGACAAGTAGTTTGTTATGTATATGGATTTCCTAGAGCAAGAAAAGTATTTTTTGATTTTGGGGAATATGAAGGAGAATATTTCACATTAACTTCGGAAGATAGCTTAGAGATGAATATGAATATGAATAAAAAAGGAATTAGAACTTTTGAATATATAGTACCAAAAGATGAAGAAAATAATAGTTAATTTATATAATTTGTAATATTTTGAGGTATATATACTCATAAATATAATTCACCTTTAGTATATTGTTTACTAGAGGTGAAATTTTTTATGGTAAGATGTGCTATAGTAGGTGCTACAGGTCTAGTTGGTAGTACTTTTTTGAAAGTGTTAGAAGAGAAAAAATTAAATATAGATGAATATGTACTTTTTGCATCAAGCAAATCAAAAGGAAAAAAATTAAAATTTATGGATAGAGAATATGTTGTAGAGGAATTAACAGCAAGTTCTTTTTGTAATAACAGATTTGATTATGCTTTATTCTCGGCAGGAGGTAAAACAAGTGAAAAGTATGCTCCAATTGCTGCAAAAAATAGATGTGTTGTAATTGATAATAGCAGTAGTTTTAGAATGAAAGAAGATGTTCCTTTAGTAGTACCAGAAGTGAATATAAATAAAGCTTTTAAAAATAATGGAATAATTGCCAATCCAAACTGTTCTACTATTCAGGCTGTAATTCCAATTAATATATTAAATAAGTATTATAAAATAAAAAGAATAGTCTATTCTACATATCAAGCTGTATCAGGTGCTGGAATTAAAGGAATAGAAGATTTAAAAAATACGTCACAAGGAAAAAAAGCTAAAAAATTTCCTTATCCAATATTTAATAATTGTATTCCTCATATTGATGTATTTTTAGAAAATGATTATACTAAAGAAGAGATGAAAATGATAGAGGAAACTAGGAAAATACTAGGAATAAAGGATCTTAATGTAACAGCTACATGTGTAAGAGTACCTGTGTTAAACTGTCATAGTGAAAGTATAAATATTGAATTTGAAAACGAATTCGATATACAAGAATTAAAACAAAATTTAGCTAGAGAAGACGGGATTGTATTACTTGATGATCCGCAAAAAGCAATTTATCCACTTTCTACTTTTGTGGATGGAAAAGATGAAGTATTTGTTGGTAGAGTAAGAAGAGATTACAGTGTAAAAAGTGGAATAAACATGTGGTGTGTTGCTGACAATATACGAAAAGGTGCTGCGACTAATGCTGTTCAAATACTAGAAAATTTGATAGAGAAAAGACTTGGAAATTAATCCAAGCCTTTTTAAGGTTTAGTGTTTTATAAAAGTAAAATAAGAATTAGGACCTTATTTTTTGAAGATAGATTTAAGCCTTTCAAAATTACGTTTAACTTTAATTATCTTATTTGCCTCCACAAAAGGATGAAAAAAATAACATTTACTTGACATTGAATTTTCTAATTCTAGTACAATAATATAATTTTCTGTATATTCATCTCCAACAATAAACTCAGAAATTCTATATTTTTTAATTTTCTTTTTTACTAGTGTAATAAATATATCTGATAATTTATTCGTGAAAATGACATATATATTTTTTCTATCTGTTTTCCGTGGTAAAGGAATAAATCCTTCATTTTGTGTGTACCACTCAGCTTGTTCAAAAGTAAGTAGGGTGTTGAATTCTAATGAATCAAGTAAATTTTGACTAACTTTTACATTTTGCATAATAAAATTCCTTTCTTAATTAAGTTTAGATTTGTATATTTGGACAGATTAATTATAACATAATTTTTTTAATTG
>CAZTVT010000062.1:0-7458 GCA_964617175.1 uncultured Clostridium sp. | reverse complement strand
AAGTGTAAGAATATCAAAAAGTTTCCATTGAAAGAAATTAATGAAAATAAATTTTTGCTATATGAATTACAAAAAATATATTGTAGTTATAGTGTAAAAAAACAAATAGAAAAATGTGGTGTTGGTTGGTTTAGAGGTAGTTTACTTTATACATGGTATATAAGAGAATTAGATAAAGATTACTTCTTAGATTATTTATATCTTGAAACAAGACTTAGATTAGATAGATATGAATTACAAATTAGAGGTTGCTTTGAGGATAAAGAAAATGGTAAGTTAAAATATAATGAAGATGAAAGAAATAAATTACAAGAAAAAATAGAAAAATATTTTTCAAATAAAAGTAATATAAAGTTTGAAAAATTTAATAAAAGAGAAGCTAATGAGTCAATGATTTTAGCTAAGGTTAAACTACATTTTAAGAAAGATGAAGAATATAAAGTTAGTGATTTATTAAATCTAATGGAAGAATTAGAAAGAATATTAGATTTATTTATTGAAAATAAAGAATATAAAAATTAAAAAGGGGTTGAAAGGTTATGTATTGTAAAAATTGTGGAAGTCAAATTGATGATGATAGTAAATTTTGTGATAAGTGTGGACAAACTATAAGTAAAAATGAAGAAAATAATAGTAATGTTGAGCAAAGTTCAAATGAAAAGAAAGATAATGTTAACAATGATGATAATAATATTGAATATACTGAGGCACAAATGAGAAAAAAGAGTTTTTTATCTGCTACATTAGGTTTATTATTTGTAGTTGGAGTTATGTGGGCAATAGGAAAAGGTTTTTGGTTTTTAATTAATGGAGATGCGGAAATACCATTAGGTTTATATATAATTTATATGTGTATATCAATTTTTTGTGGTATAAAATTATTTCTTAGTTTATTAGTAAATAATGTATACGACGGAAAATGTCCATATTGTGATACCAAAATAAATATTGAAGGAGAGGCAGCAGACTGTCCAATGTGTAAAAAAAGAATTATAGTAAAAGATGAAAAATTTTATAAAGTATAATTGATGATATGAGGGTAACACTTATATATTGTGTTACTTTCATTTTTTTGACTAAAATGTACCTATATCAATACTTAGAAAGCATTTTTAAAAAATAACTTTTGATAAATGTAACAAAAAATATGTACGAATTACATTCAATGTATTATAATGTATAAAATTTAAGGAGATGTATGTAGTATGAATTTAGTAGAACCAATTAGAGATTTGAATAAAATTGAAGAAATGAAAAAAGTATTATTAGAACAAGGAAAGGGAAAAAGAAATTATTTAATTTTCAAAGTAGGTATAAATATTGGCCTAAGAATAAGTGATATTATAAAACTTAAAGTAAGTGATATTAGATACGAAAATGGTACTATGCGAGATGATATTACAATTATAGAAAAGAAAACAAATAAAAAGAAAGTATTTAGGTTTAATGCAGAGTTGAAAGATGAATTAGATAATTATACTAAAAATATGAAACAATTTGAATATGTTTTCAAAAGTAGAAATGGTGTTAATCAACCACTTACAAGAGTACAAGTATATAGGTTTCTTAATGAGGCTGCAAAACTAGCAAAAATAGAACATATGTTTGGTACGCATTCGCTACGCAAGACTATGGGCTACTTTTTTTACTTAAAATATAAAGATGTAGCAACACTTCAAACAATATTTAATCACTCCTCTCCCTCTATTACTCTTAGATATATAGGAATATCCCAAGATGAAATAAATAATATGTATGAGGACTTTGTTTTATAATACTAATATAATTCTATATCCTATGTAATAAAAATGTCTTAAAAGACAAATATGGATATCATTTTTGGACAACTTAAAATAAATTGGTAAAAATGGATAGATTTTGGATATGATATAAAAAGAGGAATAGCTTTATACAAACTATTCCTTTTTCCATAGATTTTTTAAATAATCAACACTATAATTATATTTAGGTGTTTTTGCTTTTATATCTACACACATTTTTTTAAATTTTTTAATTTCATTAGAATTTTTATTCATTTCCTTTACACTATTATATACCGATTTAAAATATTCTTTTACAGGTTCGTATTTATCTTTATTATTTTTCATACCTTTTTGCATACTTTCCAAAGTTCTGTTATATAAGTTTTGTAGTTCATCTTGCTTAGTCTTTTGATAATTGACTTTTTTTCCACAAATAGTACTACAAGTTTTTTTCTTTTTGTCTTTAGAAATAAAGTAATTATTACAAAATTCACATCTTTTTACTTGTGTTTTATTCAAAATCATTTGTTCAATTTCAAAAATGCCTAGTTCTTTTATAGTTCTAAAATATTTATTATAACTAATAGATACATTAGAGCTTTTTATTCTGTTTAGTAATTGCTTATCTGAGAGTCCTATAAGGTTATCTTTTTCCTTAAAAACAAAAGTATTATCAGAAACATTAATTTTATTATTTATAAATATCATATCTAGTAATTCTTGTTCAGTCATATATGTTAATATAATATGTAAGTTACTTAAATCATTTTTACATTGAAAGTAAGCTAATCTTTTGTTTAAAGATAAATCATTTAGATTTGTATTATTAACATCAAGTATGTAATAAACTGCTTTTTTCAATACATTTTGACAAGCTATTAAATATTCAGTCAAATATTTATCATAACTAGAAATTACATTTTTAATAGCTTCATTCATATTAGGACTAATATCAGTAAAGCTTTTATTAAATTCATCTATATCATATTCTGCAATTTCCTTTAAATTTTCTTCTAGTTCATTAATATGCAAATTGATATATTTACAATTGCTTTTTATTGTTCTTATATATCTAATATATTTACTTAAGTAACTATATGCATCTATACAGTTTGGCATAATATCATTTTTTTCATAACGAGTATTATAAAGCTTTATTATATTTTCATAAATAAATTCTCCAGTAGTTTTATGAATTTCTATAATATAATCTGTTAAATCTGTGTTTAAAAAATCAATAAGCATTTCACCATATTGTACTTTGCTTTTAATTAAATCATTTGTATAGGTTTTGTTATCTATTATATTTATATACATTTTTTCCTCCTAAATTGCGTAGTAAAAAAATTCACTTTTTTCAATATTTTTTACTACTCCTACACTTTAACAAATTCCAAGAAAATGCGTTGACATCAAGGTTTTTATCGTTTATAATTGTTTTATCACGTGATAATGCGTAGTAAAAATATATAAATATTATACTACGAAAAAGCAAAAGTTACAATAGCATTTAAGCTACTTGTAAAATTGTACATTGAAAAGCGCATATTGTAACAAAATGAAAGGAGTGATAGGCATGTATAAGCCTATAATTGAAAGGTTTCAGCAGATAAAAGCTGAAGCAGTGCAACAAAATCAAGATGTACTCTTATTAGTAAAAACTGATGAGGGGTATGCAAGAATTACTGAAAATATTGCAGTATTCTCAGAGAAAAAAGATATGGGGCCAAACGAGACCCCAAGATTAAAATTGAAGTTTGCCAATGGAGAAACTTTTATAGTATATGGTTACAGTGATGACACTATAACACCAGGTACTATTGTTAGTTCCTTAGGCTACTTCACAAAGAATTGTGAAGTACTTCAATATTCTAATAGGTGTGGTATGCGTAGAGTATACAACTCTTTTAGAGAAATAGGTAGAGTAAAAGTTGATGACTCATATAAAGTTGGTTTTTGGGAGCTTACAACTCCCCAAGAATCAACTATATATCAACCTTCAAGTGAGTTTAATCAACTTGAAGATAACATTTTCTATTTTGTGGGAGATGTTTCAACACTTCAAGAAGTAGCCAAACTTGAAGAGGGAGAAATAGATGTTAGTCAATGTGAAGATTACTTTGTTGTTTAAAAATCACTTGAAATATGTACAAACAAACCTTTGTTTGATAATATAAAAAATAGAAAGAATTTTATAGATTAAGCCCCTAAAAAATTCTTTCAACTCAAAAAATTATGGAAATGCACTTTTATTTTACATTTCTATTATATTATATGATAAGATTTGCGAAAAATCAAGTGTATTTCCTTTTTAATAAAAGGAGGTAGAAAAGTGAGTATAGAAGAATTGTGTAGTATTCTAGATAATAAAGAAGTTGTAGAACATTATTTAGGAGAAGGTATAGCTAGAGGCGATAGTATCGCCTACAGTAGTCCATTTAGAAAGGATTCCAACCCATCTTTTAGTGTATCAGATAAGTATATAAGTGATTTTGGAGATAAGAATTTTATTGGTAAAAATATTGTAGATTTTGTTGCAAGATATAAAAATGTTTCTAAAGAACAAGCTATTGATATTATTAAAAAAGATTTTCAAATAGATGATAATATTACATATAGTAAATCAACATCTAAAAGGAAGTCCAATCAAAGTAATTCAAAAACTAAGAATGCTATTAAAGTAAGTGTAGCAGAAAAAACAGATAAAATAGTCTGTATGTTTGATGAGTTTGAATTTTCTGAAAAGCCGAAAGGTTATGAAGTTGGAGGTATAAAAAATAGGATTAATGAAAATCAGTTTAATGGCTATACATTAGATGAAATAAAGCAAAATATTGTTTTAGGAAAAACAACTATACCAGCCGGCATTAAAGGTAATGCTAAAGAAAATTTTAAAGGACAACAACTATATATGATAGATATAGATAATGCTATTGAAGAAAATGGAAAGAAAGTAAATTTTACTACTGATGATGAAAGACATATTACAATAGAGAAGATTATTGACTATTGTAAACAAATAAATCTATTACCTACATTTGCATATTATAGTTTTAGTCATAGCGAGAAACAACATAAGATGAGGTTAGTATATATACTAAATGAAGTAATAACGGATTATGAAATAGCAAAAGGCTTTATTAATTATTTGTTAGAAAAACTAAGTATATTCTATCCAGATTCTAAGCCAACAAATTTAGCAAGTATGTTTTTTGGTGGTAAAGCAATAGCTTATGAAAGTGATATTTTTTATAAGCTAGATGTAATAAAAGTAAAAGAAAAAGAAGTTAAAAAGAAAACTAACTCTAGTATTCCTAATGATTATCAAAAGGACATTGAACTACTAGAAAATAGTAATTATGTCTTTGTAGAAGATGGCCTATATGAAAAGAAAGAGAAAATATCTAATTTTGTTCCAATTATAAGTAAAGTAATTATATATGATAATGGAAATGGAGAGAAATCAGCAGTATATAAAATTAAAGCAGTTTTGAGTAATGGTGATATATTAGATGAAATTGAAGTAAAAATTGAAGATTTTACCTCTATGAAATGGTTAATAAACAATACTTGGGATATGTCGCCAATAGTAAATGCAGGAGTAAGTAATAAGGATAAACTTCGTGAAGTTACACAAATAGTATCTAAAAATATGCAGAAAGAAGTTGTATATACACATACTGGTTTTATAAAACAAAATGATAAGTATGTATATTTGTACAACAATGGAAATATTGGTGGAGATGATACTATAAAAGTTAATCTTGATGATAGTTTAGTTAGATATGAATTTACAAATCAAGAATATGATTTAAAAGAGTGTTTGCAACTATCATATAGCATTTTAGATGTAGCAGATAAAAAGATAACTTTACCATTAGTTGCTTTTACATATTTAGCGCCTTTAGTATCACTTTTAGATGAGTTAGGAATTGTACCAGATTTTTTAATTGCAGTTGTAGGAGTAAGTGGTAGTAGAAAGAGTTCATTATCAGCTTTATTAAATTGTCATTATGGCAGATTTGATAAAGACAGTTTTATATGTAGTTGTAAAGATACAATAAATAGTATTGAAGTTAGAAGTAATTTATTAGCAGATACCTTGGTAGTATTAGATGATTATTATCCTAGTACAGAAACAAATGAGGCTAAAAAGATGAAAAACACTCTTGAAAAAGTTATAGCTATCTATGGCGATCGTTCAGCTAGAGGTAGATTAAATGTAGATGTTACCTTAAGAAAATCATATAAAGCTAAGGGCTTGTGTTTAGTAACTGGCGAGTCTTTTCCAGATGTTTCAGAAAGCAGATTAGCAAGATGTTTTATTATTGACTTAAAAAAGGATAGTATAGATTTAGATAAACTTACTATACTTCAAAGAAATAAAGATAAATTATCTTATGCAATGAAACAATATATTAAAGTTCTAATAGCAAACATTGATAAGATTAAAAATAATGCTAAGGATAAATTTGAAAAATATAGAAATGATATTACAAATAATTTATTACACGGAAGAACGGCTGAAATAATATGTTTCTTACAAATATCTTATGAATTATTTATTAGCTTTCTAATATCTTATGAGATAATAAGCGAACAAGATAAAGAGAAACTACTTAAAGAAAGTTGGGATATTTTAAATTTTGTAGCAAATGAACAAACTTTAAAAATACAAGATAATAAACCTATAAATATGTTTTTTAATGCTATAAGTCAACTTGAAAATACTGGAAAAGTATATATAGTTAGAAATTGGCAAGAGTCTTATTTAACAGATAATAAAAATAAAACTCTTATAGGTTTTGTAGATGAAACAAAAGATGAGTACAATAACTATTATTATTTTTTCCCGGAAACTGTACTAAATGAAGTATCTAAGTTTTATGCACAACAAGGTATAAAATTTCCTATAAATAAAACTGGACTTCAAAAACATTTATCAGATGAGGGATATTTAAAAGTTGGTAGTGATAGAGCAACTATTAGAAAGAAAATGCCAGGTCCTACTTCAAGAGATAAAACGGAAATAGTATGGGCAGTAAAAAAAGATAAAGTTCCATATTTAGAATTACAACCTTATGGAACTAATCCACCTAATTGTGATTAATGTACATTTTATTTGTACATTGATACAAATGTATGTAATACAACAAATGTTTATATATCAACACTTATAAGACCAATGTACAAAATGTACAAAAATAAAAACTATATATGGAATATATAATATAATTTTTATATTAGAATAAAAAATAATAAACTTTAATAAGATTTAACTAGGAGTGGTTATATTGGAAGATAAATTGAATATATTAACAGATGAAAAGAACGAGTTGAAAATTGAAGAAAAAATTAACAGAAGATTATATGAAAAAAATTATATAACCTACGAAATGTATATTTATGCTAATAATAAAATACTAGAGGAACTTAGTCTAGTTTCAAAAAGTAGTTAAATTTATACAAAAGTTGGAGGAAAATTAATATGAGCTTTGCAAATCTAAGAAAAGAATTGATGTCAGGTAAAAGCATATATGACTTGAATTTAAGAGTTACTTTTTATGCAAGAGTATCGTCTGAAAAAGAAAATCAACTAAATTCTTTAGAAAATCAAAAGTTTTACTATGAAAATAAAATCAAAAGTGTTTCGAATTGGACATATATTGAAGGATATGTTGATGAGGGAATAAGT
>CAZTVT010000061.1:5412-7534 GCA_964617175.1 uncultured Clostridium sp. | reverse complement strand
TTGAACCAGGTGATACTTCATGTCCTGTTAATTCTTTCATAGCCATAGCAGCAACTGTAGGTCCACAACCGCCTGCTTTTACAGTATCTCTTTTACCAAAATATTTACCAAAGCTTTGGTTTGCCCATCTTGGATCATTTTGACTATAATAAATACCATTATCACCACGACCACCAGAACCACCGAATAAACCTTTTATCCAGTTCCAAGCACCGCTAGCAGCATTTTTAATACCGTTTCCTATTCTAGTAAATATATTTCCTTTAGAATTTGAATTACCTACTCCTGGATTTATGGTTCTATTAAGTTCTTTATCGGTAACAACTCTACTACTTGATCTACTATATAGACCTTTCTGTAAACTGCTAATAGCATTTCTAATAATATTATTAGGTGTATTTACTCCACGTCCACCAGAACCTGTAACATCTTGCATTATGTTATTATTAGTAGAGCCATCATAACTGTATATATTTACAGTAGAACCAGCATCAGTATATCCACCATATTTAGATTTAAGATCAGCATTTTTAGCTCCGCCTACTTTATACTTATCAAGATCATTTCCAGTAAATACAGATTTGATGTTACCCCAGATTGATTTATTTGTCATTTTGTTATACATATCCTGGGTAAATCCTTCTCTATTGAGGTCATTCTCTTTTAAGAATTTTTCATAACTAGCTAGCTGAGCTTGTTGAGATTTTGTTATTTCTGCTTCTTCATCTTTGGATAAGAATAGCTTCATTATTTGTTCTGATAATGGATCTCTTAGCCCAATAATATCAAGAGCACCACATAATAAATCATCTAATGCATATACTAAAGCATTAGCAAGTCTAGCTCTTATGAAAGTTTTTGAATTTGGATCAAGACCATAATCTCTATATGCATTATTCCATCCAGATATAAAAGATGCTACTGCAGTTACAAGTGGGAAATATTTTAATGCAGTTTTACCTATCTTTGATAATAAAGAAGGAGCTTTAGAACCTATTTTTGTTAATGCATTAGGAAGTATCTTTTTAATTAAATCCTTAACAGCATTCAATGCTTTCTTTAAACCAGTCTTTTCAAAGAATTTAAGTATTTTAGGATTATCTAATAACTTCATTGCATTAGATGCTACTGCATTTCCAATCTTTGTTTTTGATGCAGCTGTAGCAATAGCTTTTCCTGTTTTAGCAGCTTTAGTAGCAAATCTAGTACCATATAAAACGCCTTTTGCAGTATTAAGTGCTTGTTTACCTGACTGCTCTTGAGCAAGAGTTGTAGCTCCTCTATCTGAGTAAGCTTGTGCTTCATTTTTATAATATTCCGCAGAATCAAATGATTGCTTCATACCCATAAAACTTCCAACTAAACCAGAAGTTCCAGGCATATTTTCTTTACCAAGGAATTTTGATAATATTTTATTCATTACTCCAACTAATGAAGCACTACCAGCAGTTTTAAGAGAATTACCTGTTTGATCTAAACTATCTACTTTATTGGCAAAGTTTGCATCACCCTGATCATTGGTAGTATTATGACCACCAAATCCAAGTTCTTTTAATGAATCTGCTAATTTATTAGCACCTTTACCAGCAAAGAGACCTATTACACCTGCTGCTATTGGAAGAATATATGAAGCTATACCTTTTGCTGATTCAAATAATTTACTAAATATACTTTCTTTCTTTTCACCATTTCCAGATTTTTTATTTCCAGAATTGCCACCACTACCAGAAGAGTTTCTAGTATTAGCAACAATGTTTGTAGCTTGCTCAACTCTATCAACATCGCCAGAAGCTTTAGCTTCTCTTAGTAAACGTTCTTCCTGTCTATCAGCTTCTGTTTGATTACCGCTTGCTTCAGCATCACGCATTTTTTAAGAATAAGTTATATTACGACGAATTTAATTCTTATTTTCTCTTCTAGCACCACTTTTACTAATAGCATCATTAGCGATATCGTTAGCAACATCTTTTGCTGTTATATTTTTCTTTCTATATTTACCCTTATTGTATATAGATGCAACTACTATTCCTGGTATCGGTCCAAGTCCAAGAAGACTAGAGCCTATAGCACCAAGAGCTATGTTTTTACTTTTACCAAAGAATCTACCTAACTTTGTTAAGAA
>CAZTVT010000061.1:601-5402 GCA_964617175.1 uncultured Clostridium sp. | reverse complement strand
CTTCTTTTTGTTGCTTTTCAGCATTATTCATAGCTTCAGCTGCACCTTCGGCTTCTTTAGCATTTTTCTTTTTAAGAGATTTATCTTTATGCTTATTATATATCTGAGCCGCAATTAGTCCAGGCATTGGTCCTAAACCTAATAGTGATGATATAGCAGCACCTGCAGCAAGATTTTTACCCTTCTTAAAAAATCCTAAGCCTTTTGCCTTTTTCTCTGCGCTCTCAACACTTTCAGCCATCTCTTTATTTTCTTTAGTATTCTGTTTTTTAAGAGATTTGTCTTTATGTTTATTATATATTTGTGCAGCTAATAATCCGGGCATCGGACCTAAACCTAATAACGATGATACTGCAGCACCTGCAGCAAGATTTTTACCCTTCTTAAAAAATCCTAAACCTTTTGCCTGCTTCTCTGCATTCTCAACACTCTCAGCCATATCTTTACTTTCCTTATCTTCAGTAGGCTTTTTCTTTACAAAGTGTTTATTGAAAAACATTGTAGCAATAGCACCAGGAATAGGACCTAAACCTAACATAGATGATACTGCCGAACCCATTAATACAGATTTCTTTTTATTAGCTTTAAATCTTTCAAAGAAACCTTTTTCAGATTCCATATTCTCTATATTTTCTTCTACTTCTTTCTCATCTTTATTTTCATTAGGTTTTTTCTTTGGCTTCTTAGTAAATAATGCACCAATTACTGCACCAGGTACTGCGCCAAGACCAAGAACCGAACTTATTGCAGCTCCTATTGTAGCACCTTTACCTTTTTTACCAAGCATTGCAATCTTATCTTTTATAGATGAGAATAGCGTACCAGACATATCCTTAGCAGAAGATAGTAAGTTACCAAGCATTCCAGTCGCAGAATTTATTCCAGATTTAGCTTTACTTTTTGCATTACTAATAAGATCTTTAAAATCTTGACTTTTAAAATAACCTACAACATTCCCGCCATAAGTAGTTATACCACTTTGTATACTTTGTAGTATCTCACCACCCTTATCTTTAGCAGAATTCATTAAAGTAGAAAATCCAGATTTAACACCAGATAATTTACCACTTATATTAAACCCTGCTAAACTACCACCATTTGGATTGCCTCCACTGCCACCAGTCTTAATTCCATATCCACTTACACCAGCTAATTCTACAATTACAGGTACTCCAGATTGACCACTTTCAATGGTAATAGATTTATTCTGTTCAGTCAATGTAGCAATATTTCTTAAATGTGAATCTAGTGTTTCAAAATAAGGTCTATAGTCAATGCCAGCTCCAGGTATTATAGCAGATCTAATAGCTCTTACATTAGGAGCTCTTCTAGATCTAGATCTTGAGGATCTCTTTTTCTTTCTAGCACCAACTTTAATAGATTCTTTATCAGACGTAAATTCATCATATACTTCAGGACCAGTATCTTTACCATCAAATATTCTTTCTGTACCAGAAAAAATTGCATCAGATAATATATCTAATGCATTTCCAACTTTACCATCTACTGAGCCTATTATATTTTTTGATGTACTAATTTTATTTTTTACTTTATCAGGTAAATAATCATTAGCTAATTTTTTAATAATTGCATTAACTTTTGAATTTGAAGCAGGTGAATCTATAAAGTCTTGTTCATCTAAATTATATTTTTTTATTAGTGCATCTCTTATTATCTGATCACGTACTGTAGAGCCTTTTCTCAACATTATATCTTGCTCATGCATAAATTTTTGCATGTCAGAATGTTTACCTTTAAATTTCATACTACCGCTTTTTGCCTTTGGTAGAGTATCCATTCCATTATATAATGAAGACATTCCACTGGATATTAAATCTTCATTCCATCTATCCATTATATTTTTAGATTGAATATTTGCAGATACACGTTCTGTTCCAAATTGATTTCTTTTTGATGGAGGTGCTTTAAAATAAATATCTCTAATTATTGCATATGATTTCCATCCACCACGAAGAAATAATTTGAATTTTTTATTATAGTATTCATATTCTTTATCTGCATGGGCAGATTTTTTAGGTGAGAATTTTGCATCATTTGTACCTAACCAGAATATAAAATTATCAATATCTTCATATAAAATCTCTTCAGTTTGAGCATCTCCTGCAAATTGAGAAGCTACTCCTTTCATTTTTGAATCAAAGTATTTCTTTGTTTCAGTCATAGAATATGCAACAGAAGATTTTCTGTCTTTATCATATTCGGCTCTAGCTTTATCTCTATCAACAAATTCGCCTTTGTCATAATTAAAAGCCATATTTTTACCAGTAAGTTTTCTTGTAATCTCTGATAAATATTGAGGAATAACTTCAGTTATTGCTTTTGCTTTCTTAAGTTCTAGTTCTGTATTTAATTCTGCATTTTTATATTGAGACAAGCCTGGTTTAGTGCTTGTTCCCATTTTAACTCCAAATATATCTCCGATAAAAGATTTAATATCATTTTTACTAGATTTCCAATCGCCCATAGTTCTTAGAAATTTAGCAAAAATATTTTGAATACTTTTATCAAGTTTACCCATACCATTTTTCATACCAGCAGGCATTAATAGTGGCATAAGTAATCCAAACATAGATGATATTGGTGAATTTTTAAATTCTTTCATGCTATCTTTTGCCATATCTGCATAAGATAAATATCCACCTAAATTACCTTTCACCATCTTAGTATATGCGGATATATCAAATGCACCATTACTAAAAAGTGATTCTAATTTATTTACACCTTGTTTACGGTTATTTCTACCAGTTCCAAATCTGGAATTTATTGATTCTGCCATTCTACTTACAGAATCTTTAAGTTCTCTGGTTTCGCTTAATATTTCATCATAAAATGAATGAGTTGCTTTAATATGCTCATTCATAGTTTTTACATTAAACTCAACTAATGACATCCCTATTTTTTCAAGATTATCTAATCTATTTGTAATCTCGAGATGATTTCGTTGATTTATTAATAAGCTTTGATTATGGTGAGCTTCTTGCAGCTGCCCTAAATACTCAGCAGATTTAATCTGAGTTTCATTAATAGCTTTTGCACTCATTAATGAGCGAGCAGAAGAAGTAGATAAAATTTTATCAAATGGAGCTAATGACATGCTCTCTTGTGAGTCATTATAGCTATTATCTTCTCCTCCTGACATATCATCAATAAAGTCAGACATTCCACTACTTTCTTCCCCACGTTCAGGGTTATATAATTTGCCGCTCTTAATATCTGACTTAGCATTCTCAATTATCTCTTTAACAGGTTTTAATATAGTCCTATTCTGTTGATTTGATTGAGTTTTTAATTTAGATCTGGCTTTAGCAGTAAATTCTCTTAAACTAGCATATGCTTCTTGTGCATTAACTGCTGTTGCTGCCAAAGATGGCATCGTCGTATATATAATCTTACTACTCATATGTGCTACAGATCTCTTTAAATTCTTACTATATTGAGGTACTTTATTATTTTTAGCCATAGTTATTACCTCCTTTCAAAGTATTATATGAATGTTTACCCAGTAAAATATAAGATAAAATAGGTTTAATAGACTTATATTAGTACATATTTTAAACATTTTATTAATGAAATTAAGCCCTTTTAATATGGAGGTGATTAATAATGAAAATACTCGATGTTCAAGAATTGAGAAAAAATCAATTTGATGAATATAGAAAACGAAGGACTTCACAATTTATTAAATTTCTTGATAAAGATGTAGACTTTGTAACTTATTATTCTATTAATAAAGCAGAATCTACATTTACTCTTGAAAATAATGATGTGGATCAGTACATAGGTCCTAATTCTCCTATCAGGTATAATAAAATTAATAATCTCCCTGTTTATGGTATTACTAGAATTTCTGATGAAAATGCATATGAAGAAACTGATGGTGGTTTCACTAATGAGAGTTATGAAGGTGAAGTAATTTTCCTTCCTAATGTAATTGAGCCTTGTGAAGGAGATGCATTTATTCTTGATGTATTTAATGAGAATAGATTATTCGTAATAAATCAAGTAACTCAAACTATATTAAAATCAAAACCTCATTATGTAGCTAAATTTCATATAGAAGTTCCTGAATATATTGAGCCAATAAACAAACAGGTTGTTAAAGAGTTTAATGCTATTTTTGACAATATTGGTACAGAAGATAAAGTAATAATTTCAAATGAGGAATATAACCTTAGAGAGCAATATAAAGCTATCTATAAAGAATTTTCTGATTATTATATGAATGCATTTTTTAAAAAGAAGCTTACTTTATTTGAAGTATTTTTCTGTGCATGTACTAAAAATACAGAAAGAAATGTTCATTATATAGATAAATTTCTACAGAAATTTATGGAAGAAGAACGAATTATTGTGATGGATAAGCTATTTAAAGAAACACTAATGCTAGACTATAATAGTTTATATGATCATGATGATTACCTAGCTTATAAGAAAACTCTATATTGGGCTATTCAGAATAAAGACATTTCTAATATTCCTGAAAATGCTAATTTTATTGCTATAGATAAAGTTAATTCTCCATTTGCATTAACTTATTCAGTAACTCCTAATTGGTATTTTACCAGTGAAGATGTTATATCTAAAACAGATTCTTCATTTGGAGTAGATTTTGATTTTGCAACTATAGTAAAAAGATATATGGAGAAGGATACATCTTTTAAAAGTAGCGATCCATATAGTAAGATTTTATCTATAATTGTAAATTATTTATGTGGTAATCCTATTATGCCAGGGTATTTTTATGGAATAGTAGGGAATGTAGATATTGTTCAAGAATATG
>CAZTVT010000061.1:0-577 GCA_964617175.1 uncultured Clostridium sp. | reverse complement strand
CTGTTATCTTGTATATTATAAGAGAACAAATTGATAGATTAACTAAACTTAATACAATTTTATAAAGGAGGTATAAATATGCTTGAAGCATTTACTGCTCGTCTTAATGAATCTTATAACGAAGATGCTGAAAGATCTATTATGACAGAGTGTGGAGATTTTGATCCTAATTGTAGCATGATTTGCCCCATTAGTCAAGAAGAGATGGATTTATTTAAACAGGCTTTAAATACCGTAGATGTAAATCCTATTGATTCACCTGAGGCAAATGTAGCAAAACTTAAAAATGCTGTAATGAATCCAGCTAGAACAATTACTGAAGCTGTTATTAGTACTTCAAAGTCAATATCTATGACAAAAGAAGATTATGAAAATTATATGGATATGATTGATTCATATAAAGCAGCTGATAGTGAAACCGAAAAGAAACTTTACGTAAAAAGGTTCAAGAAATTTGTATCAACAGTTGCAACCGAATTACGTAAATGTAATGATGAGAGACCAGCTGATGCATTAATAGTAGCATTAGTAAATAGACTCTGTAGATTATATAAGGTCGAAGTAGATGAAAATAAAG
>CAZTVT010000060.1:0-7710 GCA_964617175.1 uncultured Clostridium sp. | reverse complement strand
ATAAATAATAGTAATTTAAAAGAAAAAATAAATATATTAAAAAAAGAGTATAATGATAAGATAAAAATGAGTTTAACATATTAGTTCATAGCGATTGACAATGAAAAAATTCTATGATAAAATATATTTTATAATATTAGTTGTAGATATATACACTTATACATCTCAATACACTTAATAGTAATAATTGTAGGAGGAGTTTTTATTATGGACTATAAAGAATTACTTAAACGGAATATCAATGAATTTATTAATCAAAATATTTATTGGAATGGAGGAAAAAGTTTTATTTCTTTTTTAGAACATAAGCAATACGAAGATGAAACTATTACAAATTTAATAATTGAACTTTTTAATAGTAATGATTTTATTTTAAAAAATGAAGAAAGTTTAATGAAGTTAGCTTGCTTTGCAGTTACGAATAATTATCCTAGTTTACTAGAAATGTTAATAAAAAAATATAATGTTAATCCTACATATTCTGATGGCTATTTCTTAAGGTACAGTGTAGAAAATGGGTTTTCAAAAATAGTAAAGGTTTTATTGTCAGATCCTAGAGTAAAACAAGACAAGTGGTATAATCACAATGTAAAAAAAGCTGCAAAATATAGGTTTACGGAAATATTAAAACTTTTATTATCAAAATGGGAAGTAAAGTTATCAAATGAAGAAAAAAATAAAATTTTAAGTGTATATTCTGATAATGCTGAAATTGTCCAATTGTTAAGTAGTAAATAGTATAAAGAGTGAGGCTATAATTATTTAGCTTCACTTTTTTATTTTTAAATGGTTAATTACAAAAGTAAATTCTACCTTGAAATCCAAGACTAAAAGCAACTTTTAGGTGACACTTCAAAGTTATGTAAAATTATAAAAGAAGCTAAAATCTTTATAAAAAGTAGAATATGAGTATTGTCCAAGACTAAATTCTACTTCTAAGCAAAAAGTAGAATTTACTTTTAAACTTAAATTTTTTATTTTTAAATATAATTAAAAGCCTTGTGTTTTAAAATATTTTATGTTATAATTGTTATATCAAAGATGTAATTTAGGGGGAAATACAAAATGGGATGGATAGATTGGACACTTTCAATAGCTACAGTAGTAGTTGGAATAATACTTACAATAGTAGTAATGATGCAAAATAGTAAAGATTCTCAATCAGTGATAACAGGATCAAACACTTTTTATGGTTCAAATAAATCAAAAACGTTAGATGGAATATTATCTAAGTGGACTGTAGTTCTTGCAATAATATTTTGTATATTATGTTTTGCTACTACAGTTGCAATAATAAAATAAAGGAAAAAATATGAATAAAATAATAAATGATGTAAATAAAGATGATTATTTAAGAAGAAGGGAAGCGTTGACTTCCTTTTTTTTAAATAAAGAGTACACTTTGATGACTAAAAAACAGATTATAAATTTTTTTGATGTTCCCAAAAATCAAATATATATATTAGATGAAATATTAAAAGAATTAGAGGATAGTGGATTAATATTTTTAGATGATAGTAAAAGATATGTACCAGCAAAAAAATTTAATCTTGTAAAGTGTATATACGATGCAAAATCGGATAGGTTTGGATTTGGTGTTGTAAATGATGGAGATGATATATACATATCTTCTGATAATTCTTTAGGTGCAATGAATAATGATGAGATTCTTGTAGAAGAGATTACTGAAACTTTGCATAAAAAAGAAGGAAAAGTTATCAAAATATTAAAAAGAAATACAGTTAAAGTAATTGGAAGACTTGTTAAAAACAACAATTTTGGTTTTGTAGAACCAATTGATAAAAAGATTTCTGATATATATATACCAAAAAAAGGCATAATTGGGCATAAAAATGGTCAGATTGTTGAAGTTCAAATTTTAAAATATGCAACTAAAAATAACAAAGCTGAAGGGAAAATAATAAGAGTAATAGCTAGTGGCGATGACGAAAAATCAGAAATAAAAGCGTTATATACATCATATGGATTGGATTTGATGCAAGATTTTTCATTTGATATAAAACAAGAATTAAAAAGCATTCCATTAAAAGTAAATGAAGAAGAATTAAAAAATAGAGTTGATAGGACAAAAGAAAGAGTATATACTATTGATGCAAGTGATGCAATGGATTTAGATGATGCTGTTCAAGTAAAAAAAATAGGTGATAAATATCTTTTATCTGTATATATAGCAGATGTTTCTCATTATGTAAAAGAAGGGACAGCACTAAATAAAGAGGCTATATATAGAGGAACTAGTATATATATTCCAGGTACTGTAATTCCAATGCTCCCAAAGAAACTTTCTAATGGAATTTGTAGTTTAAATCAAGGAGTAAAAAGACTAACATTAGCTATAGATATATTGTTTGATACTAAAGGTAATGTATTAGAAAGCAATGTTTTTAAATCTGTAATAAGAGTAACTAAAAAAATGTCATATGATAAGGTATATAAAGTAATTTGTAATGAAGACGATATAGTATTAAAAGAGTATAAAGAATATATTTCTGATATTATGCTTATGAAAGAACTTGCAATTATTTTAAACAAAAAAAGAAAAAATAATGGAAGTATAAATTTTGATATACCAGAAACAAAAGTATTACTTGATGAAAACAAAAAATTAGTAGGAATAAAACCTTATGAAATAACTATAGCAAATAAGATAATTGAAGAATTTATGCTTGCTGCAAACATGCAAATTGCAGAAAAATTTTTCTTTTTAGATATACCATTTATATATCGTATACACGAGAAACCAGATGAAGAAAAATTAAGAGATTTTAATGAAATATTAAGTTCATATAAATTAAGAATAAAAGGAATAAAAAATATTCATCCAAAATCTTTATCTGATATAATAGATAACATTGAAAGTGAAGAAGAAAAACAAATTATATCAAGTTATATGTTAAGAACTTTAAAGCTTGCAAAATATTCTGAAGAATGTTTAGGACATTTTGGACTTGCTAGCAAATATTATTGTCATTTTACTTCACCAATTAGAAGATATCCAGATCTTTTTATACATAGAGTGATTTCTGATTATATAGAAAGTGGATATATATTAAGTGATAAAAAAATTAATAAGTATGCTAAACAAGCAGTAGAATATTCTAAAAGTTCAAATGAAACCGAAAAACAAGCTACTCTCATAGAAAGAGATTTTGATGATTTATATAAATGTATATATATGAATAAATTTATCGGAGAAAAATTTGATGCTGTGATATCTAATGTAACTTCTTTTGGAGTTTTTGTTAGATTAGAAAATACAGTTGAGGGATTAATTACATTTGACAATATTAATGATATGGATTATTATATATATGATGAGAAAAAACATAGACTAGTTGGAAAAAATACATCAAAAGTCTTCAAAATAGGGGACAAACTTACTGTAAAGCTTGTAAAAGCTGATGTAAGATTAAAAGAAATAGATTTTATGATAGTTTAGGGAGTGGTAAATGGTGGAAAATACTAAAAAAAGAAGAAATGCAAGCACAAAAAGTAGAAACAAAAGTAAATTAAAAGATGTAGGCTCTATAAAAAATAAAAAAGAAATTGAAAAAAAAGAAACAAAAGAAGAAAAAAATATTAACTTTAAATATATCATAAAAGATTATTTTAAATTTTATAAACAAAAGCTTATGAGAAAGCATATAATTACATATATCATATGTCTTATACTATTTTTTGTCATAATTGCTTGGCTAATTTCAAAAATAAACTCTACACCTAATATAGCAGAACTTGCACAAAATGCTAAAATAATAAGTGAAAATTCTAAAGGAGTATTTTATCTTATAATTTCTAAAAAAATACCGCTTATATTTATGATTATATTTGCTGGTATTGCTCCGTATTTTTTCATTCCTGTATTAGGTATAGGAGCTTCATATAGTTTGGCAGTTGATATTGTTACTAACTTTAATGTGTTAACTGGAAAATCAAGTGTAATCCCTATGTGTATTGGTGCTATAATAGAGCTGATTGCAGTAAGCCTTGCTATTGCTACAGGGATTGAGTATTGTATATTAAGTACTAAAAAGTGGAGATATTCTAGGAATCAAGATTATTCAATGATTGATTTTAAAAGAACACTTTATGAAGCTACTAATAACAAAAAGAAGTTAAATGAGATAAATAAAAGAAAGCAAGAAAAAGATGCTAAAAATGAAAAAAATAATGTTAAGATACCATATGTATATTTGTTTACTTCCTTTGTTATAAGCATAATAGTAATTGCTATTGGTACAATTATTGCTAAAGTTTAGGAGGAAAAATGAGAACAAGATATAACAAAGATGCAAATGATATAGTTGCAAACTTTGATAGATATATTGAAGAAAAAGAAAAGTTACAAGATTTTTTTAGTAATAATAAAGATAAAAAAATATATGTTGAAATAGGTATGGGAAAAGGAGATTTTATCTCTAATATGGCTAAAAATGATCCGGATAATATATATATTGGGATTGAACTTTCAAGGCAAGTTTTAGCTTTAGCTATAAAAAAATTAAAAAGATATGAGAGTGATAACAATGTAACATTAAATAATTTATTTTTTATGTCTTTTGATGCTATAAATATAAATGATTATTTTAAAGAATCTCAAGTAGATACAATTTTCTTAAATTTTAGTGATCCATGGCCTAAAAAAAGGCATACTAAAAGAAGACTTACTTACAAAACATTTCTTGAAGTGTATAAAAGGGTATTAAAAGAAAATGGAATAATTGAATTTAAAACCGACAATAGAGGTTTATTTGAATATAGTTTAGTAAGTATGCAAAATTTTGGAATGCATTTTATGGAGGTGTATTTAGATTTGCATAAGAGTGATGTTCAAAATGTAGAGACTGAATATGAAAAAAAGTTTTCACCATATGGACCAATATATAAATTAGTTGCAAAATTCTGATTGTATATAGTATATAATAATTAATATGAAATATAATAATAATAAAATATATTGTAAAAATTTTTGCCAAAATTTGCATAAAATATTGACAAAATAATTTAAATAATGTAAAATTAATAGTACTGTGAGCGGTGGGTATAGCGCAGCTGGTTAGAGCGCCAGTTTGTGGCACTGGAGGTCATGGGTTCGAATCCCATTTCCCACCCCATATGTATTATATAATTTATATATTGGGCTGTAGCCAAGTGGTAAGGCAGTAGACTTTGACTCTACCATGCGCAGGTTCGAATCCTGCCAGCCCAGCCAAATTTTAATCTCTAAAATCGTTGAAATAGCAACAATTTAGAGTTTTTTTATGCAAATTTAATGCAGCTGGTTGATATAATCTAAGTATTTTTGTATTTCATCTTCCTTAAATTTATTAAATACAGAAGTATAAGTGTTAAGTGTAGTTTCTATATCTTTATGACCTAACAACTTTGACAATACTACTGCTGACATTTCACTTTCAATACATCTTGTAGCATAAGTATGTCTTAACATGTGCGTATTAACATTAGAAGACTTTAAGTTTACTTCTTTTTCATAATTTTTATGTTTTTTCTTTTTAGTATTTATAACTCTAATATTTGTATTTTTGCATATTCGCTTAAAATGAGCGTTTATTGTGCAAGGCAGAATAATTTTATTATTGTAAGAAAAAAGTCTCATTTTGACTATGCTAGCGCTAGGTTTCAAGCCACGTGCTTTAGCGCGTGAATTCTTTAGAACTTGGTGACATAGATCCAGAGTATATAAAAAATCAAAAGGACGATATAGATGAAATATTTAAAATAATACATTAAAAATGGCCTTTAGCCCTAAGTGCGACTTTTAGTCGCAAAGCAAGCTGTGTACTTTAGTGCACAGTTGTTGACACTTATAAGAAATTTTTATTTTTATTAGTTAAGAGATTTATTCAAATTATTATGTCATCTAAAAACAATTGTAAGTTGCACCATTTTTCACTTACAATTAACATGTAGTAAGACAGCGTTATTACTAATTTGTCTAATACTGTTAATTTTGGTTTACTACCTCCATATTTATGTAATTTTATGTATGATTCTTCAAGGATTGCTAGCATTTTATAAAATTTTGTTTTTTTTATTCCAAATATTTTTTGATAATCTTCTTCTTTTAATTTTTTTATTCTATCTTCATTATTCATCATATATCCACCTGTAACCATATTAACACAAATTATGGCATATCTCCATAGTTGTCGAACAGGTCTATTAAAAAAATGATAGGATTTTATCAATTTTATATTGAATTTTTCTACCAGTTTTATTTTAACATTTACAAATACTAGAATTATAATGGAAAAGGGTTCATAAAGTAACCCTAATTAAAGAAATTAAAATTTTTCTTATCTATTGTGCTCAAAAAATTTTACAAAACTAACTCGGGGGGTTTAAAAAGTATGTTTTTTTTGATATAATCTTTGTAAGTAAAGAGAGGAAAAAATAATTATGGAAAATTTAGAAAATATAGTAGAAGCAGTGCTTTTTGCACTTGGTAGAGAAATATCAGTAGAGGAACTATCAATGGCACTTGGAGAAGAAAAGAAAAAAATAGAAGAAGTAGTAGAGAATATAGGTAAAAAATATAGTGGAGAATGTGGAATAAACTTAGTTAGAGTAAAAGATATGTATCAACTTGTTACAAATAAGGATTATTATAAATATGTTACAAATTTTGTCGAAAATACAAAAAGACAGAATTTATCTACAGCCGCTTTAGAGGTATTAAGTATAATAGCATATAATCCTAAAATTACTAAATCAGAGATAGAAAGTATAAGAGGGGTAAATAGTGATTTTGCAGTAAGTAGACTTTTAGAGTGTGGACTTGTAGAAGAAGTTGCAAGGCTTAATTTGCCAGGAAGACCAGCTGCATACTCTGTTACAAATGAATTTCTTAAATCTTGTGGTATAGAAAATATAGAACAACTTCCAAAATTTGATGAGATAAAAATTAAAGATGAACAGCTATTAGTAAGTGATTTTGATGAGAGTAAAGAAAAGTAAGAGGTAAATATGTCTTTAAATATTATTTTAGGAAAGCCTAAGACGGGTAAAAGTAGTTATATTTATCAAAAAATAGAAGAAGATATAGAAAGTAATAGAAATGTTATACTTTTTGTTCCATCACAACAAAGGCAAGAAACAGAAAATAATTATATGGAGTTTTTAAAAAAAGATGGAATAATAGGAGTTAATATAACTACAATAAGTGAATATGTAAAAAAAAATATAATAAAACTTGGACTATATAATGATGAAAAGTATATTTCAAAAGAAGATAAAAAAATGATTTTAGCAGATGTTGTTTTAAGATCTACTGACAAACTTAGTATATTTAAAAATGTTAGCAAAAAAGAAGGTTTTTTAGAGTTAATATACATATATATTGATTTGTTAAGAAAGTCTAACTTTAATTTAAGTATGCTAGAAAAAATTGATATAAATGATAAACTAAAACTTGAGAAATTAAATGAAATATGCAAAATATATGAATTATATCAAAAACAGGTAGAAAGTAAATTTATTGATAGTATTGATGAAATAGAAATATTTTTAAAAAATATATCAAAGATTGACTTTTCTAATACCAATATATATTTTGATTCATATAATAATTTCACAGAAGGGGAGTTTGAAATTGTTAAGAATTTTTTAACTCTTGCTTCTAATATTACGATTTCTCTTACTACTGATATTTCAAAAGTAGAAGATATA
>CAZTVT010000059.1:0-8266 GCA_964617175.1 uncultured Clostridium sp. | reverse complement strand
AGTTGTAATTACATTTATAATATTTTAAAATTTAGGAGGAAAAAAATGAAAAGAACATTTCAACCAAAAAAAATACATACACAGAAAGTTCATGGATTCAGAAAAAGAATGAGCACAGCATCTGGTCGTAAAGTGTTAAAAAATAGAAGACAAAAAGGAAGAAAAGTATTAAGTGCTTAGGACTACTTTTATAAAGTGGGTATGTTTTTCATATCCACTTTATGTTTATAGAGGGAAAATATGAAATCAACTTTAATAATAAAAAATAATAATGTTTTTAGATATATATTAAAAAAAGGAAAATATTCAAAAGGAAAATATATAGTAGTTCATATATCTAATAAAAAAATAGTGAATGATAATATTAAAGCTATTAACTATTTTGGAGTTTGTGTATCAAAAAAAAATGGAAATAGTGTAGGTAGAAACAAACTTAAAAGATGGGTAAGAGAGATATATAAAAATGAAGAAGAAAATTTAAAAAAGAATTATAATATAGTTATTTTATTTAAAAAAACTTGTTCAGTTGAAAATGTTAATTATAATAGATTATCTGAGGATATTAAAAAATGCTTTGAGGAGCTTAATTTATATGAATAAAATAAAATTAGATTTGAGAAAAGTATTAAAATTTCCAAGTAAAATAGAAGTAAAATTGATAAATATATATCAAAAATATATATCACCAGGATTAGGACATCATTGTAAATTTTATCCTACCTGTTCAGAGTATACAAAACGAGCAGTTGACAAATATGGTATAATTAAAGGAAATATATTAGGATTATTTAGAATAGTAAGATGTAATCCTTTTTCACATGGTGGAATTGATTATTTAAAATGAAATGAGGTATATGGATGATACAAGCAATAGCGACATTTTTAGGATATATAATTAGATTTTTTTATGATATAGTGGGACAAAATTACTTTTTAACAATTCTAATTTTTACTTTGTTTACAAAAATTGTTCTTTTTCCACTTTCTTGGGGACAAATTAAATCTATGGAAAAAATGAATAAGTTGGCACAAAAACAAAAACAAATACAAGATAAATATAAAAATGATAAAGATAAACAAACAGAAGAATTAATGAATTTATATAAAGAAAATAAAGTTAATCCTTTATCAGGATGTTTACCTTTACTTATACAAATCCCCATAATTCTTGCAATGTTTTATATAGTAAGACAGCCTTTAACCTATATAACACAAACACCTCAGGAAGAAATAAAAACATATACACAACAAATATTAAATAAGGAAGAGGTAAGTGATAAAGAAATTCAAGCAAATGAATTGACAATTGCAAAAGAAAAAAATTTAATTGATATGCAAGTTATTCCAGAAATAAATTTAGGAGATATTCCAAAAAATGTATTTAGTAAGGAAGAAAATAAAAAAGCAAGTCCATTTTCTTTAATAATTCCAATTTTAACTATTGCATTTTCATTTTTACAAAATAAATTAACTCAAAAAGCTTCAAATCAAACTCCTGAACAAGCAGAAATGCAAAAAACGACAAATATTATGATGCCACTTTTATCTGGGTTTATTTCATTTACTATGCCTCTAGCATTAGGCGTTTATTGGTTATTTGGAAATATATTACAAATTATTCAACAATTAATTATTAATAAAATTGTAAAAAAAGATAAAGAAAAAATATTGGCATTAGAAAAAGGAGGAAAAATATAATGAAAAGAGTCACTGAACAAATAGGAAAAAACACAGAAGAAGCAATTAGAAAAGGTCTTGAAGAATTGAAAGTATCTCGTGATGATGTAAAAATCGAAGTTCTTGAAGAAGCTACTTCAGGCGGAGTACTTGGTATTTTATCTGCAAAGATGGCTAAAGTTAGACTTACTGTCGATAAAAAAATAAGTGATGAACAAGCAGAAAATACTATAAAAAGATTAGATAAAATATTAAAAGAATTATTTAGTATAACAGGAGATAAAGAATTAAAATATAAATTAGAAAAAGGAAAAAATCAAATTAATTTAACTATAACAGGAGATAAAGTTTCTCATTTAATTGGATATAAAGGAAAAACAATTGAATCTTTTCAATCTTTACTTAACGCAATGTTACAAAGGGAAAATGAAGAAAGTGCAAAAGTTTTTGTAGAAGTAAATGATTATAAAAAAAGAAAAGAAGAAAAATTAAAGATTCTAGCAAATAAAATGGCTAATAATGTTATTAAATTTAGAAAACCTATAAGACTTGAACCAATGTCTGCTTATGAGAGATTAATTATTCATACAGAACTTGCAAAAAGGGAAGATGTAGAAACAGAATCTCAAGGTGAAGAGCCAAGAAGAAGAATAGTTATTCGTAAAAAATATAATTAATAAAAAGTCAGCTTTTGCTGACTTTTTAAAGGAAAGGAAAAATCTTTATGTCAACAGATACAATAGCTGCAATTGGAACAGCTTTATCAAATAGTGGTATAAGTATTATTAGAATAAGTGGAAAAGATAGTTTAAATATTATAAAAAAAATATTTAATACTAAGTCTAATATTGAACCTAATAAAATAGTATATGGAAAAATACAAAAAAATGGAAAAGTATTAGATACAGTACTTGTTTCATATTTTAAAAGTCCTAAATCATACACAGGAGAAGATGTTTGTGAAATCAATTGTCATGGAGGGATACAAATAACAAAACAAATATTGCAATTAGTTTTAGAAAATGGAGCAAGAATTGCTGAAGCAGGTGAATTTTCTAAAAGAGCTTTTTTAAATGGAAAAATGGATCTTACAAAAGCAGAAGCTGTAATTAATCTTATAAATTCTAAAACAAATACTGAAGCAAGAATTGCTTCAAATAATTTAGAAGGAGATTTATATAATAAAATAAAAACATTAAGAGAAGATTTAATTGAACTTCTGGCACATATTGAAGTTAGTGTTGATTATCCAGAATATGATTATGAAGAAGTTGAAAATGAAAATGTGATTAATCTATTAAATAAAAAAATAGATGAAATTAATAGAATTTTGGATACATACGAACAAGGAAAATATATAAAAAATGGGGTAAATGTAGTAATACTTGGTAAACCAAATGTTGGTAAATCTTCACTTTTAAATTTACTTTCTAAATCTGATAAAGCAATAGTAACAGATATACCTGGTACAACTCGTGACATTATAGAGGAAAAAATAAATATTGGAAATATAATGTTAAATATTTCAGATACTGCAGGAATAAGAAATACTGATGATATTGTAGAAAAAATAGGGGTTAAGAAAAGTATAGAAAAGATAAATGAAGCTGATTTAGCAATTTATTTATTAAACGTAGAAGATAAAATAGAAGATAAAGACTTAGAAATTCTTTCTAAAATCAAAAATAAAGAAGTTAAATTAATTGTGGTAATAAATAAGATAGACAAAAAAGAAAAATCAAAATTTGATACGATTATGGAACAATTAGAAGAATTAAAAATTGAAAATATTGTTCAAATGTCAATTATTAATAATTACGGTGTAGATGAACTTAAAGAAAAAATAGAAAAAATATTTAATACTTGTGATCTAGATTTTGAAAATGAACTTATTATAACAAATGAAAGACATAGAGATTTACTTAAAAGAGCTAAAGTCTTTTTAAAGGAAGCAAGAAGTCAAATAGAGAACAATGAGCCTATAGATATAGTTTCTATTGTTATAAAAAGTGCTAGTAAGAGTTTAGGCGAAATAATAGGCTCTGATGTAAATCAAGATATAATAAATAAAATATTTGAAAAATTTTGTTTAGGAAAGTAGGTGGGAAAATGAGCTATTCACTTGGTAATTATGATGTTATTGTTGTGGGAGCTGGTCATGCTGGTTGTGAAGCTGCTCTTGCAAGTGCAAGACTTGGTAAAAAAACAGCTCTTTTCGTAATAAATATGGAAACTTTAGCAAATATGCCATGTAATCCTAGTATTGGAGGAACATCTAAAGGCCATTTAGTAAGAGAAATTGATGCTTTAGGTGGAGAAATGGCAAAAAATGCTGATAAAACTTTTATTCAATCTAAAATGCTTAATGTATCTAAAGGGCCTGCTGTACATTCTTTAAGAATACAGGCTGATAGAAAGATGTATCATATTGAAATGAAAAAGACATTAGAAAATCAAGAAAATCTTGATTTGTATCAAGCAGAAATTGTTGAAATTCTATTAAACGAAGATAAAAATAAAGTTATAGGAGTAAAAACAAAAATTGGAGCTACTGTATATGCAAATGAAATTATAATAGCTACTGGTACATATTTAAAAGGAAAAGTTATTATAGGAGATATTTCATATGAAAGTGGTCCAGATGGAGTTTTTCCAGCTAATGATTTATCACAAAGTTTAATTAATATTGGAGTAAATTTAAGAAGATTCAAGACAGGTACACCTGCAAGAATTAATGCTAATATTATGGATTTTAATAAAATGGAAGTACAACATGGAGATAAAAAAATAGTTCCTTTTTCTTTTGACAATGAAGGAAAAGAAGAGATTATAAATAAAAAACAAGTAGATTGTTATCTTACTTATACAAACGAAAATACTCATAAAATAATATTAGATAATTTAGATAAATCTCCTATTTATAGTGGAAAAATACATGGAATAGGACCAAGATATTGTCCTTCAATAGAAGATAAAGTTGTAAGATTTAGAGATAAAGAAAGACATCAATTGTTTATTGAACCTTTAGGAGAAAAAACATCAGAAATGTATATTCAAGGAATGTCTTCATCATTACCAGAAGAAGTACAAATTCAGATGTACAGAACTGTTCCTGGATTAGAAAAAGCTAAACTTATGAGACCAGCTTATGCTATAGAATATGATTGTATTGATTCTACAAACTTGAAATTAAGTTTAGAATATAAAGGAATAGATGGTTTGTTTTTTGCTGGGCAAGTTAATGGAAGTTCTGGTTATGAGGAAGCTGCAGCTCAGGGGTTAATTGCTGGAATTAATGCTGCAAGAAAATTAGATAATAAAGAGCCTATAATATTAGATAGATCTGAAGCTTATATAGGTGTACTTATCGATGATTTAGTGACAAAGGGAACTAATGAACCATATAGAATGATGACTTCACGAGCAGAGTATAGATTAATGTTAAGACAAGATAATGCTGATGCCAGACTTACTCCAATAGGTCATGATATTGGACTTATATCAGATGAAAGATATGATAAGTTTTTAAAGAAGCAGGAATTAATAAAAGAAGAAATTGAAAGGCTTCGTAAAACTTCTATAAAACCAACGGATGAGGTTAATAACTATCTTGAAAAAATTGGAAGTTCTAAATTACAAACAGGAGTAAAATTAAGTGACTTATTAAAAAGGAGCGAACTTAATTATATTAATACAAAAGAAATTGATAAAGATAGAAAAATATTACCAGATTCAGTTGTAGAAGAAGTAGAAATTGAAATTAAATATGAAGGATATATTAAATTACAATTAGAACAAATTGAAGAATTTAAGAAAATTGAAAATAAAAAATTATCTGATAAAATTAATTATGAAGAAATCAAAGGATTAAGTCTAGAGGCAAGACAAAAGTTAAATAAGCAAAAGCCTTTATCTGTAGGACAAGCTTCTAGAATTTCTGGAGTTTCACCAGCAGATATATCAGTATTACTTATTTATCTTAGTCAAAATAAGTTATAAAATTTCATATAAAAAAGGAGTTCTATGTATGGAAAGTGTTTCACATGAAAATATAAATTTTGAAAAAATATTATTTGAAGAAGCAAAAAAAAATAGTATTATTTTAGATAATGATCAAATTAATAAATTCATAAAATATAAAGAATTATTAAAAGAATGGAATAATAAAATAAATCTTACTGCAATAACAGAAGATAAGCAAATTATAATGAAACATTTTATAGATTCTTTAGAAGTAGTAAAATATATAAATAAAAATTCTAATGTAATTGATGTTGGAACAGGCGCTGGTTTTCCGGGAATAGTAATAGCAATTTATTTTAAAGGTGATATAAAAATTACATTAATGGATGCTTTAAATAAGAGAATTGATTTCCTAGAAGAAGTGATAAAAGAATTAAATTTGTTAAATATTGAAATTGTTCATGCAAGAGCTGAGGAGTTTGGACAAAAAGAAAAATATAGAGAAAGTTATGATTATTCTGTATCGCGTGCAGTGGCTCCTCTTAATATATTATTAGAATTTGATATTCCATTTATAAAAGTAGGAGGTAAGTGTCTATTATTAAAAGGAACAAAATTAAATGAAGAAATACAAGAATCTAATAAAGCATTAGAAATTTTAAACTCTAAAATTACTAATATGTATAAATATAATTATATTTTAGATGGTGAAGAATATAATAGAAATATTGTTGAAATTACAAAAGAAAAAGAGACTCCTAATAAATATCCAAGAAATTATGGAAAAATAAAAAAGAGTCCATTATAAAATAAAGGGAAAAATAAAAATATATTATTTTTCCCTTTATTTTTTTTATAACTTGATGTATAATAAAAACGAGGTGGAATTATGGCAAAAGTAATATCAATAGCAAATCAAAAAGGTGGAGTAGGGAAAACTACTACAGCAGTTAACTTAAGTGCTTGTGTAGCAAGTAGTGGAAAAAAAGTATTATTAATAGATATCGATCCACAAGGAAATGCTACTAGTGGACTTGGAGTGGAAGCTGATAAGGATAAATCAATATATAATGTTTTAGTAGATGAATTAGATATTAATTCTACAATTAAATCTACTATGATTAAAAATTTAAAAGTTTGTCCTGCTAATATCAATTTAGCTGGTGCTGAAATAGAATTAGTAACTATGGTTTCAAGAGAAACAAGATTAAAAGATGCAATATATAATATAAAAAATGATTATGATTACATTTTTATTGATTGTCCTCCATCACTTGGATTAATTACATTAAATTCTTTTACAGCTTCTGATAGTGTATTAGTTCCAATTCAATGTGAGTATTATGCTTTAGAAGGGCTTGGACAACTTATTAATACAATTAATCTTGTGAAAAAACATTTAAATCCTAACATAAAAGTTGAAGGTGTTGTTCTTACAATGTTTGATTCTAGAACAAATTTATCATCACAAGTTGGGGAAGAAGTTGAAAAATATTTTGGTGATAAAGTTTTTCAAACTGTTATTCCTAGAAATATACGTTTAAGTGAAGCACCAAGTCATGCTTTACCAATTAATTTATATGCTCCAGAGTCTAAAGGTGCTGAAACATATCAAAAATTAGCAAAAGAATTATTAAAAATTAATGAGGATGGTGAAAAATAATGACAAAAGAGAAAAAAGGATTAGGAAAAGGTCTAGATGCTTTCTTTTCAAACGATGATCTTCTTGATAATGTGATAAAATCTGATGATAAAAAAAATAAAGAGATAGGAACTGTAGTAGAATTAAAAATTCTTGACGTAGAACCAATGAAAGATCAACCAAGAAAAATTTTTGATGAAGAAAAATTAGAAGAACTAGCTAATTCAATAAAAGAAAATGGAGTTATACAACCTATATTAGTGGTAAAAAACGATAATGGATATGCAATTGTGGCGGGTGAAAGGCGTTGGAGAGCAGCAAAAAAAGCAGGGTTGAAAAAAATTCCAGCAATAATAAAAGAATATGATGAAACTAAGAAAAAACAAGTAGCTTTAATTGAAAACATCCAGAGGGAAGATTTAAATATAGTTGAAGTTGCAAGAGCGATAAAAGAACTTATGGATATAGAAAATTGTAGTCAATCAGAAGTAGCTAAAATAACAGGTAAGAATGTATCGACTATATCCAATATTGTTAGACTTTTAAAACTTCCTGATGAAATATTAGGATATATATTAGATGGAAAACTTGTTGAAGGACAAGCTAGAGCTTTGCTTGCACTTGATAGTAAAAAAAGGCAATTAGAAATAGCAAATAAAGCTATTGAAAAAAAACTTACTGTAAGAGACGTAGAAAAACTTGTATATGGTAGTGAAGAATATGTAAGAAAGCCAGAAAAAAAAGAGCCAAAATCTGTATATTACAAAAATCTTGAAAATAAATTAAAGGATTATTTTGGGTATAAAGTAAAGCTAGATTATACTAAGTCTCATCAAAAATTAATTATAGAATATGATGATAAAGAAGGATTAGAAAATTTATTAAATAAATTTAATATTGATATATAATAATATTTTAGAATATCTATATTGTATACTTGTCAATGATGTGAAACAAAATTTTATAAAAATAAATTCAACTAAA
>CAZTVT010000058.1:0-8508 GCA_964617175.1 uncultured Clostridium sp. | reverse complement strand
TCATAGTTAAATTATATCATAAAGAGTTGAAAATTTCTCGTTTTCAACTCTTTTTCGTTAGGACTTTTTTTACAGCCCCTCTTTCATTTATAACTATACCTATTATAGCATGAATTTTAGTATGTTCAATACCAACATTTTTGTATACACATTTTTGTCTGCACTACTAAAATATGCATTCTAAATTATTCAGATTTATTGTAATAATCTAATACTACATGTATTTAATTATCAATTTTATTCAAAATCATCTTCATGTAAAAATATCATTTCTTTTTTAATTAACATTTCAAGAAATGAATCAAAACTATCAGCAATTACTTTAAGTTCATCAGGATCATGAAAATATCTTACAATTTGACCTTTTTTTCCTGTTTCTGAAGGTGTTAAGTCAATAAATAATTTAGATGTTCCTCCATTATTCATACAATCACTGAAATGTATCCATTTCAATTGATTTACATCTGTCGAAATTTTTTTATCAAGAAAAGGTCCATATTTTTCATCGGGTTCTTCTATAGCATAATAAAAAAAATCACTAAAATTGTTTGTAATATCTTTATCATCTATTATTTCTCGTGTTGAAAGCAAATAATACGGATACTCACCATCATCAACATCTGACCCAAATAAATATTGAGTAAATTTCTCTCCTGCATACTCTCTCCAATAAGTTCCATCAACAATATCAAGCATTTCTAACAAAGATTCTGGAGCATCTGGAAATACACTTAACAGCTCTTCACGATTTTTTTCAGACACTCCTTCTTTCAAATTCCAAAAATGACTCCAATTTTTATAGCAACCTAACTTTTTATATTTATTTTCTATTTCCTTAAAATATTTTTCTACAATTTTCATTATAGTTTTCTCCTTATATAATTTATATAACTTACTATATTTTTTAATGATTTCATTATACCACAAGTCCCTGAACCACATGGCTTTTTAATATAGTCAATTCTGCTCCACTTTAGAGCATTTTATCCTTTAAATTTACATTTTTTGCACTTAGATACACTCGGTTACACTCCGCTTCACTAGCAGAACGTATCTAAAAACGTATCTAGGTTTTTGTTTTAACAATTTTGTTTTCTTTTATCATTTGATAATGGTAATCTGTTTCCCCATCTAATATAAATCCTAATTTTTCGTATAACTTTTTAACCGGATTAGATTTAAAATATTGAAGATGTATATCTTGTTCTTTATGTAATTCAAGAATATCTTTTAATACTTGTGTTCCTATACCTTTACCTTGATACTCGGGAACAATACATATATTTCCTATTTCATAGCTCCCATCTTCTAGTTCTTTTCCATTATAAAAACCTATGTTTTTACCATTCAGTTGAATTATCCAAGCATCATTTGATACATTATTTATAAATTTATCAAATAAATTTCTTTGAATCTGTTCGTTCCATTCTCCCCAATTTTCTTCAACATATTTTTTATATGCTTGTTTTTTTGTTTGATATACAAACTCTTTAAAATTATGGTATTCATTATCTATATATGGACGCATATTATATTTCATATTATTAACTTTTTTGTTTGACTTTGGAAATTTTTCCATACGATAAATCCCTTCATCATCAACAATATTACCAAGTTCTTTAAAATCCCATCCAAAATGTTTGTAAAATTCTACCGCTGTTATACTAGCGGGTATTTCAACTCTATCTGCTCGTAAATAATATTCATCTTTTTCTAAAGTTTCTATAATAAATCTGCCTAATCCTTTTCCTTTATATTCGGGATCTCTAAATATTGTAAAAAATGAGCTTTCTGTTAAACTATCCCAATATGGCCCAACCATTCCTACTCCGACAATTTTATTATTATCTAAAAATGTATAACAATGAAAACTTTCTGCTCTTCTTATAATTGTTTCTTCATTTTGCTGTTTAATTAAATGGTTAATAGATTCAACCGAATAATCACAAACATTCTCTGTTAAAATATCTTTTTTAATAACTTCACATATATCTTTTTCATCGCCAATTCTAAATCTACGAGCTTCCATTTTTTCACCTCACCTTAATTTTTATTATATCACATTTTTACCATTATCACTATGGCAGTGGTTCAAAATCTCTAAAAGTATTTAAAATACTACATTTTTCTTATTTATGTTTGTTTCTAAATACGTTTTAGATACTTTCTCACAACGTATTTAATAACATATATAAATAATAATGTCTAATTTTATGTATAGAAAAAGCCTTTATTTCAAAGCTTTTAACTATTTTCCACAACATTGTTTGTACTTCTTTCCCGAACCACATGGCTTTTCGATTTCATTCATTTTGCTCCGCTCTACTGCATTTTAGCCCACTTTATCCTGTATTTTTGCACTTGACTACACTCTGCTCCACTCGGCTTTGGTATTTATTTATATCTAAATTTGTATCTAATTAACCATTACTATATCTTTTATCTCCCCACCAATTTGGAACTATATCTTTTAATAATACTGTTTTTCTGCTTTCATAATCAGTTAATATTTCCATATTTCTATTTTCATATGATAATTGCATTAAAAATTCTCTGCACGCTCCACATGGCATACCTCCATTGACCTTTGGTGGTTCACTTCTAAAAGCTATCATTCTCTTTATTATTGTTTCACCCGTATTCATATACATATTTAGTGCTGCTACTCTCTCAGCGCATAAATTCATTACGCCACTTGCGCCTTCAATGCAAAATCCTGTGAATATTTTTCCACTTTCACTCTGTACAGCCGCAACAACATGATGAGCTTGTATAAATGGAGAAACATCTTCTGGATGATATTCCTCTTTAGCTTTTATATACATTTCTTCCCATATATCCATATATTATCACTCCTCTATATATTTTTTATCCATTCTTCTTTTAATAATCCAGTTATATATTCATCTTCTATTTTTACAGATCCTCTTGATACAAATCTTTTTCTTCTTATTCCTTCATCCTTATATCCAAATTTTAATTGCATCTTATGAGATTTTTCATTTTCTTTAAAGTATCCATTTTCTAATCTTCTTAACCCTAATTCTTCAAATGCATATTTGATTCTAGCTCCAAATGCTTCAGTTCCATATCCATGTCCCCAATATTTTTCACTAATCCAAATGCCACCACCAGCAGTTCCATTATGCAAATCTACATTTGTTAATTGTGTTCCTCCTATAACTTTATTTTCACTTTTTAACACAATAGCAAAATTATATAAATTATTATCTATTGATTTATTTATAAATTGTAATGCATCGTCTTTTGTATATGGATAAGGTGATCCTTGTAGCCATTTTGTGACATTTAAATTATTAAGTCCATCAATAATATTATCTGCATCGTCTAATTTATATTGACGTAATATCAATCTGTCTGTTTCGATTATTATTTATTTATTCATAAATAACTTTCCCTCCATTTTTTATTACTATTTGCTATATTATATCACTTTTTTATCACTTCGCAAATGGCAGTGGACATTTCTAGTTTTTCTTCAGTATTTTCAATAGTTTCAGAGTTCGTTTTTAAGTTTAGATACAAATTAGATACAAAAAATTTCTGCAATTTGTATCTAAATTTGTATCTAATTTCATTTTTTAAATTTTCAAGCATAGAAAAAAACCGAAATTTCGGACTTTATTGATTTCTTCCACAGCAATTTTTGTATTTTTTACCACTGCCACATGGCTTTTTAATATGTGTCATTCTGCTCCACTTTAGAGCATTTTATCCTTTAAATTTGCACTTTAATGCACTTAGCTACACTCTGTTACACTCCGCTTCACTAGCAGAACGTATCTAAAAACGTATCTAAAAACGTATCTAAATCCATATCAATCATCTAGGCTAGGACCATCTTTTTTATATTCTTTTGTTTGTACATTTTCTTTTTGCTGGTTTTCAATGTTCTTAACTAATTCTTCAGGTGAAACTTTTAAGCTTTCTAAAAATGCATTTTCTTCTTTTTTTATTTCATCCCTTATAGGATTAGATTTTCCTTCTAGCAATGTCATGACAGGCTGCTTTGAAAACATTTTTTTAAATCTTCCTTTTAATTTTGAAATAAGTCCTGATTTTATGTTTCCGTTGTCATCAATTTTAATGCGATTAAATATCCTAAATATATGTGGTGCATTAATATAATCACTAATATAGTGTAACATATCCTTATCTTTATCTCTTTTATTCTCTAGAGCTCTAATTATTTTATGTGGTTCTGTAAAATACGAAGTTAAAGAATCTGCTAATCCATTTCCTACAAATATATCACCTACAATTCTTACTTGTTCGGCATATCTATCTGGATGTTTTACTTTCTCTCCGATTGTTTCCATTACTTTTCTAGCAACAAACTCAGTTGCACCTTCACTAATTTGATTATGCATAATTCTTCTATTTGGGCTTTTACTGTCATTTAATTCTATTGTAGAAATGCCTCCAAATGGAACTTCTGTATCACTTGCTAATAAATTATCAATATTAGAAACATAATCCTCATATTCTTGTTTTAATAGGTCTGGACTTAACATAGAATTTATATATGTGGATTTACCATTTCTATGTATGATATCTTCTCTTGATAACTGAGATGCTTTTACCACGCATCTTTCCATTATATGAGTCCATTCATGGAAAACAGTATGTCTTATATCTGATAAATCTTGTAAATCAATTCCTGATAATGTTTGCTGTTCTCCATTAATAGTAGCCACTTGACTATCATCAAATAACACTACCGCTGTTTTACTTTTTCCCTCATCATCTTTATATTCTATAGCATGAGCTCCAAATTTTTTATCAATTCTACATTGTTTTTTATATGCCTCAGAAGTAACAGATTTTCCATCATATGTAATACTGTCATCTTCTCCAACTTTAAAATCTCCTATTCTAAATCTACCCATTTGATTAGATAATTTATCTATCACTTGTTTAGCTGTAAATTTTCCATTAGTTAATTTTTCAATAGAAGATGAGTATTCATACATAAGCATCGAAAGCAAATTATCTGATTGAACATTGATACCTAAATTCCAATCTCCAGCATTTTGCTTTTCATTTAATATTTGTTGTATATATTCAATTAAATCACCATTTTGAGTTTTATACTTATTAAATATTTTATCTACTTCCATATAATCTCCTATTCTTTATATTTATTATATCATATTACTAATTCCAACTTTAAAAATGATATTTACCACTGTCACTATGGCAATGGTTCAGAACTTCTAAACTCCTTGAAATTACTGCGTTTTTCTTATTTATGTTTGTTTCTAAATACGTTTTAGATAGTTTCTCACAACGTATTTAATAACATATATAAATAATAATGTCTAATTTTATGTATAGAAAAAGCCTTTATTTCAAGGCTTTTAACTATTTTCCACAACATTGTTTGTATTTCTTACCGGCTTCCGGCAAGGACAAGGTTCATTCCTACCAATTTTCTTTTCAGATCTTTTAACAGGCTCTTTTTTATTAGATCCATCTTCATTAGTATTCATATTAAGAATAGTTTTAGTATTTGCCTCTTTATTTTCAACATTTACCATTTCTTCTTTAGATTTTGGTCTTACAGAAAATACTGCTCGAATTGCCTCTTCTTGAATAGAATTAACTAATTCTTCAAACATATCAAAACTTTCAATTTTGTATTCATCAATAGGTTTTGATTGACCATATGCTCTAAGTCCTATTCCATCTTTTAGAGCAGATATTGCATCTATATGATCAATCCATTTTTCATTAACCGTATTTAAAATTAAGTAACGCTCTATAGAATTAAGTATCTCTTCAGAATTTAATTTTTTTGCTTCTTCATGTCTATTGTCATATACATTCTTAATTTTTTCCATTATAGTATTTTTTATTTTTTCGTCATCAAGTTCTGTAATATCTTCTTTTGATATAAAATTATCTACTCCAAATAGATTTTTTAGTACAATATTTAAAGTTTCAAAATCAACATCATCTATATTATCTGCACGCGTAAAATATTGTTCTACTATTTTATTTACCTTAGACTCTACTAAACTAAATATAACTTTTGAAATATCTTCAGTATTTAACACTTCACGTCTTTGAGAGTATATAATTTCTCTTTGAGTATTCATAACATCATCATATTCAAGTACATTCTTTCTTATCGAATAATTCTGTCCTTCTACCTTCTTTTGAGCTGTTTCTATAGCACTACTTAACATTCTTTGTTCTAATGGTATATCATCAGGAAGTCCCAATGTTTCAACCATGGCCTTCATTCTATCTGAACCAAAAAGTTTCATTAAATCATCTTCAAGTGAAATATAGAATCTTGTTTGACCAATATCTCCTTGACGACCAGAACGACCTCTTAACTGATTATCTATACGCCTTGATTCATGACGTTCAGAACCAATAATTTTAAGACCTCCAGCTTCTACAACTTTATCTCTATTCTCTTTAAATTCAGGTTTAAGTTTTTCTTCAATTTTCTTAATATCATTTTGAGCTTTTGTTACTTCATCGTTATCATATGTTATTGGAGTTATTGCCATTTCGATGACATCAGAAGAATAACCTTTTTTTGCAAGTTCTTCTTTTACTGTATATTCTAAATTACCACCAAGCATAATATCTGTACCACGTCCAGCCATATTAGTTGCAATAGTTACAGATTTATACTTACCAGCTTGTGCTATAATCTCAGCCTCTTTATCATGGAATTTAGCATTTAACACTTGATGTGGTATTTTTTCTTTTTTTAGCATATTACTTAAAGTCTCTGATATATCTATAGATACTGTACCAACTAAAACTGGTTGACCTTTTTCATAACTATCCTTTACATCTTCTACAATAGCTTTATATTTAGCTTGCTTTGTCTTGTATATAACATCATTTAAATCTTTTCTTATTACCTCTTTATTTGTAGGAATTTCTATTACATCTAATTTATATATTCCTTTAAATTCATCTTCTTCAGTTTTAGCAGTACCTGTCATACCAGAAAGTTTGTTATATAGTCTAAAATAATTTTGGAAAGTAATTGTAGCTAAAGTTTGACTCTCAGATGCTATTTTTACATTTTCTTTTGCTTCAATTGCTTGATGTAAACCATCGCTATATCTTCTACCTTCCATTATACGTCCAGTAAATTCATCTACAATTAAAACTTGACCATCTCTTACGATATAATCTTTGTCTTTTTTCATTATACCGTACGCACGAATTGCTTGATTAATATGATGTGATAAAGTTAAATTATCAAGATCAGCTAAATCCTCAATACCAAAGAATTCTTCTGCTTTTTTTGTACCTCTATCAGTAAGAGCAGCAGTATGTGCTTTTAAATCCACAACATAATCATAATCATTGTCAGATTCATCAAATTCTTTATCATTGTTTTCAACTATAACTTTTGCTTTAAGTCCTCTTGCAAACTTATTTGCTCTTATGTATAAATCATTTTGTTTATTTACCATACCAGATATTATAAGTGGAGTACGTGCCTCATCAATTAATATACTATCAATTTCATCAACTATTGCATAATTTAATTCTCTTTGTACCATATCTTTTTTAGCCATTGCCATATTATCTCTTAAATAGTCAAATCCAAATTCATTATTTGTTCCATATGTTATATCACAACTGTATGCTTTTCTTTTTTCATCTGCATTCATTCCACCAACAACTATACCAACAGAAAGTCCTAAAAATTTATATAATTTTCCCATCCAAGTTCCATCACGTTTTGCTAGATAGTCATTTACTGTTACAACATGTACACCTTTACCAGATAGTGCATTTAAATATACAGGAAGTGTTGCAACTAAAGTCTTACCTTCACCTGTTTTCATTTCAGCAATTCTACCTTGGTGAAGAATTACACCACCAATAAGCTGAACTCTAAAGTGCCTCATACCAAGTACTCTACTACTTGCTTCAGCAACAGTAGCATATGCTTCTGGTAGTATATCATCAAGAGTTTCACCTTTATTTAATCTTTCTTTAAAATCATTTGTTTTATTTCTTAATTCATCATCTGTTAAATCTTTTAATCCTTTTTCTATTTCTTCTATTTTATCTATAATAGGTAGTATCCTATTTATTTCTCTTTTGCTATATGACCCAAATATTTTTTCAATTAACTTCATTTTTACCTCCTAAAACTCAATATACTTTACACCTCCATATTTTAACATACTTTAAACAAATATACAATTTTTTGCTGAAAAAAATAGTGAAAAGTTTTTACAACTTTTCACTATTGATATAAAAAATATATTTTTACAAAACTAACTTAAGCTACTTTATGTAAAGCCTAGAGCGGAATCCTACAAAGTCACTAGTGTAGGAAGAACCGCTGACGTTGCCACGATAGGAAACTGGGTAGTCGTCTCCACTATTGTTGTAACCGCCAACACGAGCAATACGATAAGCACTGTTAGCCTCTGGTGTCCATTCCCATACATTTCCTGCTAAATCATATATGTTTTTTACACTCCATTTATCACT
>CAZTVT010000057.1:0-8626 GCA_964617175.1 uncultured Clostridium sp. | reverse complement strand
TAAATATATTTAATAAATATAGTGCTATATTTTATACAAATTTAGGATTTGATATAATATGTCCATCACTTGAGTTAAGGGAAGAAGATGTAAAATCTATAGATGAGTTTGCTAATATCGAAGTTGTAACAGATTTTCAAACAATTATGACTTCAAGATATTGTGTTTTAGGGGCATATATAGCAAATAGAAAAAATGCTAGTAAATGCAGTATGCCATGTATAAAAGATGAGTTTTATATATTAGATAGCTATGGTAAAAAGCATGATATAGTGTGTAACAATATAGATTGTATAATGAGAATTATTACAAGAAGAAATAGATTTAAATGTTCAAATTATAGAATACGTCATAATATATTATACAAATAGTAATTAAATAGATAAAAATATTTAACAAAAAGATCCTAACATTTTTATGCTAGGATTTTTCTTTTATTTTGATTTTGCTATATTTAATTTACTTAATTATGATTTTTGGATGATTTTATAATAAGTTTACTATTTTACATTGTTTGGTAACATGCTATCTATAACACCATAAATAGCTGCTGCAATTAAACTACTAGTTATGGATATATAATAACCGTCAACTATAAACTGAGTTAGATATATAATAATTGCTGCTGTAGTAAAGCCAACTAAGCCACGTCCCAGTGGCATATCATGTATACCTGTTATAATAGACATCAGATAATCTAAAATTATTATTGCTACAGCACTTATAATTAGTATTGGAAAAGAAGATAAATTAAAATTAGGTGTAAAAAATACAGTTACTGCAAAAATAGAAAGTGAAGATAAAAAACGAATAAACATTTGTGAAATTCTAAGTGAATTAAATCCTGTTTTATAATTTTCGATTTCTTCCATTTATATTACCTCCGAAATTTATATTAATATTATTTGTATAATTTATTTGTTTATGCAAAAAATAAATTTAGGTGATATGAATGTTAATTGTATTTTTAAGAGCTTTAATTTTGTATGCAGTAGTTTTTATAGTGATAAGACTTATGGGAAAAAAAGAACTTTCAAAAGTTCAACCTTTTGAACTTGCTATAATAATTTTGATATCTGATCTTGCATCATCTCCAATGTCTTCTCGTGGAGTATCCATTTTTGATGGCATTGTACCTATTGTAACTTTACTTGTAGCATATTTAATTTTTACATTGCTTGCTCATTCTAGCAACAAAGTAGAAGATTTTATGTGTGGAAAAGTGGTTCCAATTATACGTGATGGTAAAATAATAGAAGAAAATTTTAATAAGCATAAGTATACAATTGAAGATATAATGTCACAATTAAGAGAGCACGATGTATTTAAAATACAAGATGTAAAATTTGCAATGATAGAGAATAACGGTAATCTTAGCGTTATCAAAAATTCAGATAATTTTAATGCGATACCTTTAAATGTAATAGAAGATGGAAATTATGCAAAAGAGAATTTGGAAATGCTTAAAATGAATGAGAAGGATGTAGATAAGCTACTTAAGAAAAACAAACTAAAATTAGACAATGTTCTTCTTGCTACTATGGATGAAGATTCAAATTTTATATTCCAGCTTAAAGACGAGGTGAAGAAAAAATGAAACAATGGATAATTTTAATCGTATGTGTTATGTTACTTTTTTTAGCTGGTATTTGGCAAATTAATTATTTAGAAAGATCTTCTAGATATACACTAGCTGATATTGAGTACGTAAAAAATTCTGCCATAAATGAAAATTATGTACTTGCAAAAGAAGGAATAAACAATGTTGAAAAGACTTGGAATAGTGTAAAAACGGTATGGCATATTTTTGTAGATAGTAATGAAGTAGATAAAGTAGAAGAACATATAACTCAAATAAAATCATATATTGATGAAGAAGATAAAGAAGAGATAATTGTAAATGCAAATGAGCTAAATAGAGTAATGAATTATATAGTAAAAAAACAGGAAATAAAATTAGGAAATATTCTATAAAATTTAAGGACTAGATTTTTATAAATCAAGTCCTTTTTTTAGTATTTCTATATTCTTATTTTCCATTTTGCAAAGGGGAAGTCTACAAGTACCAACGTTATATCCTAAAATATTCATTGCCTCTTTAATAGGCATAGGATTTACTTCAATAAATAAGTTATTCATAATTTCTAAATATTTATAATGTAACTTACTTGAATTAGCTATATCATTATTAAGGAAAGAATAACATATATCATGCATAACTTTTGGGTATATATTGGCTAAAACTGATATTACACCCTTTCCCCCAAGAGATAGTATAGGAAGGGTAAGATCATCATTTCCAGAATATACATAAAAATCTTGTGGTAAAGTAGAAATTAGTTTAGATATTCGTGAAAGATCTGGATTTGCTTCTTTTATAGCGCGTATATTTTTTAAATTTGAAAGTTTGAGAACTGTTTGAGGGGCAATATTTACACATGTACGTGTTGGAACATTGTATAAAATTATAGGTATTGAAACTTCATCGTTAATCGCTTTGTAATGTAAATATAGTCCTTCTTGAGTGCATTTATTGTAATATGGTGTTACGACAAGTAAACCATCAGCACCTAAATTTTCAGCAAGTTTTGATTTTTCTATTGTTTTTTTTGTATTGTTAGAACCACTGCCAACAATTACAGGGATTTTTTTATTTACCTCTTTAACTACAAAGCTGACATATTCCTTAAATTCGTTATCTGTAAGAGTAGATCCTTCACCAGTAGTTCCGCATATTATTAAAGCATCTGTATTATTTTCTAAATGAAAATTAATTAATCTTTTTGTTTCATCATAATTTATACTTAAATCTCTATTAAATGGTGTAACTAAAGCTACACCTGAACCTTTAAACAACATATCATTACCACCTTTTTTAATATAATTAATTATATTAATTTAAGTTAAAAATATTCTATTTATATGATATATATATAAAGAAAAATAATATAATAGGTGGACAAATTTTGCCCACCTATTATATTATAAAAGATATACTTTCTCCTTTCCATTTATTAATATTTTTCCGTTTTTTAATTTAAAAACATCCTCTTTTTTTATATAAAAATCAAGGTCATCAAAAACTGGTTCAATTTGTCTATCATCCTTAATGTGATATAACATTAATTCATTTTCCTTCTCTCCGATTAAAACAAAGGGAGATTTAAAAATAGGATCAATTATTGAAGCTTCAGGCATGTCAAAATAAAGATTCGTATTCATATTATATAGTATTTGTTTGCCGCTTTCTTTTACTATTATAGCAACGTTACTATTATAAAATAGATAGATATCAGACAAATCTACAAGTATAGGCTTCAAATTATCTTTTCTTACAAGAGTTTTTGAATTAGTAGATAAATTAGTATACAGATAATAATCTTCATGAATTGAATTCCACCGTTTTCTATAAAAATCGCAACTTGTTTTTAGCTTTTCGCGAAGAAAATTATTGTTGTTCTCTATGTCATCTAAGGTAACTAATCTGCCTGTTGATTTTTCAACAAGAAATTCAAGATTATTTTTATCCTTAAAGTAAAAGAAGTAACTATTAAAATATTTAATTTCATTTCCTTGTAAGTATGGATAGGGAATACTGCCGTCAACTTTGCTTATAATAGTTACTAACCCATCACTGTTCATACCAAGCAAATATCCATTTATTGAATCATTAGGTAGTATCCTTATAATATCCTCTGAAAATTTTTCCGGTTTTTTCATAAAAAACAACTCCTTAAATCTGATTAGTTTAGAATATTTAACTACATTTATATTATACCATATGAGTTCACAAAAGTCAACATAATAAATCGGTACAAATATACAAATATAGGTAAAAAAGTCCGAGATATAATAACTCTCGGAACTAATTTATATTTTTATATATAACATCTTCAATAACTTCTAGATTTAATCTATTCTCACTTGAAAAAGGAATTATATTTTCTTTAGCAAATAAAGCTTTTGTAATAACTAACATATTTTCTTTTTGTTTTGTTGTGCCAATTTTATCAGCCTTTGTAGCTATAATAGTAAAGGAAATATCTTTCGATGTTAGCCAGTCATACATTATCCTATCATTTTCTGTAGGTTTATGCCTAATATCAACGAGAAAAAATATATGTGATATATTAGTGGTATTTTCTATATAATAATTTATTAATTTAGAAGTATTTTCCTTTTCTTTTTTTGTCATATTAGAGTAGCCATACCCTGGTAAATCAACGATAAAAAACTCATCATTTACGTCATAATAGTTTATTGACTTTGTTTTACCAGGAGTACTTCCAACTTTTGCTAAATTTTTATGATTTGCTAAGCAGTTTATAAACGAAGACTTACCAACATTTGATTTACCAACAAGAACAATTTGCTTTTTATCAGTGTATAATAGCTGATTTATAGAAAAAGCAGATGTTTTAAATTTCATATTTTTTAACATTATTTTTTCCTCTTTATTTCAATTTTTTCTTTACCACCCATATATGGTCTTAAAACTTCAGGAATAGTAACAGAACCATCTTCATTGTAATTATTTTCAACCAAAGCAATTAACATACGTGGAGGAGCAACAACAGTATTATTTAATGTATGAGCATAATAATTTCTTTCTTCACCTTTTATCCTTATACCAAGACGTCTACTTTGAGCATCTGTAAGGTTTGAACAACTACCAACTTCAAAGTATTTCTTTTGTCTTGGGCTCCAAGCTTCAACATCTACACTTTTTGCCTTAAGATCGGCAAGGTCACCACTACAACATTCTAAAGTACGAACAGGAATATCCATACTTCTAAACAATTCAACAGTATATGACCACATTTTATCATACCAATTGTAACTATCTTCAGGTTCACAAACAACAATCATTTCTTGTTTTTCAAATTGATGTATTCTATATACACCACGTTCTTCAATTCCATGAGCACCTTTTTCTTTTCTGAAACATGGAGAATAAGAAGTCATAGTATATGGAAGATTTTCTTTTTTTAGGGTTTGACCTTTAAATTTTCCTATCATTGAATGTTCGCTTGTACCAATTAGGTATAAATCTTCACCTTCAATTTTATACATCATAGCATCCATTTCTTCAAAACTCATAACACCATCTACAACGTCACTACGAATCATATATGGAGGAATGCAATATGTAAATCCTTTATCTATCATAAAATCTCTAGCATAAGACAAAACAGCAGAATGAAGTCTTGCAATGTCTCCTGTTAGATAATAAAATCCATTACCAGCAACTCTACGAGCAGAATCTAGGTCAAGTCCATCTAATGATTCCATTATTTCTCCATGATATGGTATTTCATAATCTGGAACTTTAGGCTCACCATATCGTTTTACTTCAACATTTTTAGAATCATCTTCACCAATTGGAACAGATTCATGCATTATATTTGGAATCTTATACATGATTTCTTTAATTTTACTTTGCATATCCTTATCCAAAGACTCATTTTTTTCAAGCTCATCGTTTACTTTTGATACTTCTTCTTTTATTTTCAAAGCTTCATCTTTTTTTCCTGATTTCATTAAATTACCAATTTCTTGACTTAGTATTTTTCTTTTATTTCTAAGTTCATCACCTTGTTTCATTATATCTCTGTGTTTTTTGTCTAAAGAGATAACTTCATCTACAAGAGGTAACTTGTTATCTTGAAATTTCTTTTTTATATTTTCTTTTACGATTTCTGGATTTTCTCTTAAAAATTTTATATCTATCATAAGTTTCACTCCTTAACTAATGTATATAATTATATTACATATGTGGTATAATTTCAAGCTTTATACAGTTTTTAATTATTTAAAAAACATATAACTTAAACTTATTAAATAATATTTTAACTAAACAATAAGAATTTACTTGTTATTTATTAGTAATTATTTAATTTAAATAATTGTTGAAATAACATAATATTTATGATATATTAAGTATGGTGATATTCGTGAATAAAATTTTAACTTTTGTAGTAAATGAATTAAATGAAATTTTATTACTTAAGGGAAATCAAAATGACCCTCAGTTTAATAAATCTTTTTGGTATACTGTTACTGGCGGATATGAAAAAAAAGATAAAAAATTAGAAAATACTGTGATAAGAGAAGTAAAAGAAGAAACTGGCCTAATAGTTAAAGAATGTATATATCTTAACTGGATTTTTAAGTATGAATCCTTAGGAAAAAACTGTATCGAATATGTATATATGAGTTTTGTAAAAAAAGACAATGTTATATTAAATGAAGAAAGTACTTCATTTATTTGGTGTGATTTAGATGAATTTATAAAAAAAACAAAATGGTATGGAGACAAGCATTATCTTAAGAAAGTTTTAGCATATGCATTACAAAGAAAAATATATTTTAAAAAAGAGAAAATAGAAGAATTTTAATAATATAAATGAATCCCAAGTATTAACCATTTAGTATAATAATTGGGATTCATTTTTTATATTATAACATATTTACGCATATTTAATAAATTAATTATTCTTCTTTTGTCATCAATTCAAGTAATTTTGTATAAATTTCTTCAGAATTTTTAGACCAATTTTTGGAAATGTTTTTTGCTTGTTCTTTGTCACCGGCATACATAGTTATATTTATGAGTTCATCATTTCCATCTTTAATATAACAAGAGACTTTAAATTCTCCTTCTTTTATTGGTATAATATTTGTATCAATGGCATACTCAGTTTTAACTTCAACCATGTTTTTATTTACCATTTTTTTTAAATTATATAGATTAACACCTGGTATTAATTCAAGTAATTCTCTTAGTGTAATTACGCCTTCTTTAGTAGGGGAGTATAATATATTGTTTTCTTCATGTATTTCTTTTATATATCCATTTGATTTTAGGTCTTCAAGATATATGCATATGTCAAAGTATGTTATATCTTCAAACTCTTCACAAAATTTAGCAATTTGATCGGTAGTAAGTGGCATACTAGAATTGTCAAGTATATATAATATTACAATTTTGTTATCAAATAGTTCTAATTTGTTTGACAAATTTATCACCTTATTTCTATAATTTTTACTTTACAAAACTTCATATATATGATATCATACTTTTGATTAAAAATAAAGTATATTGTAATATTTTTTGTATTTTATGTTTACAAAAAATGTCATTTTTTGTATTTTGTATAAAGGAGGTTTTGTTTTATGTATAAACTTTCAAGGAAATGTATTATTGCAATAGATGGAGGTTCAGGAGTTGGAAAAACAAGTGTTTCTAAAGCATTAAGTAAAAAATTAGGAATTATATATATAGATACTGGAGCTATGTATAGGGCTACAGGGCTTTATTTTTTAATTAATAATATTGAAATTAATGATGAAAATATAAAAAAGAATATTAACAATATTGATGTTGATTTGAAAATAAATGGAGAAGGAGAAAACTTGATATTTTTAAATGGTGAAAATGTAACTGATAAAATACGTACAGAAAAAGTTTCTATGGCTGCCTCTGATGTTTCTAAGAATAGTATAGTAAGAAAAATGCTTGTTGAAAAACAAAGAGTACTTGCTGGAAAAGAAAGTGTTGTTATAGAGGGAAGAGATACTACAACTGTGATTTTTCCTAATGCTGATATAAAATTATTTTTTGTATCTAACTTAGATGTACGTTCAAGTAGAAGATACAATGATTTAAGAAGAAAAGATGGTAGTGTTGAACTTAAAAAAGTTAAAGAAGATATAATAAAAAGAGATATGCAAGATAGTACTAGAGATGATTCACCACTTACTAGAACAGATGATTCTATTCTAATAGATACGTCTAATAGCACTGTTGAACAGACAACTAACAAAATACTTGATATTTTAAAAGAAAGGATAGGACTAGTTTAAATTATGTTTAAGAAAATTATAAAAAGAATAGTAAGAGCAGTAGTAAATTTTGTTTTTACTCATATTTTATATCGAGTAAAGTATTTTAATTTAGAAAATTTAAATAAATTTGATAAATGCCTTATTTGTCCTAATCATTCTGATAAGTTTGATCCATGTTTTATTTATGCTAAAACAAATGATCTTTGTATAATGGCAAAAGCAGAACTTTTTGAGAATAAAATATTAGGAGCACTTTTTAGTTTTTTTGATGTTTTTCCAATTAGAAGGGGACAACATGATACCAAAAGTTTGCTTCATGCTATAAAGCTTTTTAAAAAAGTTGATAAAAGAAAATTACTTATATATATTGAGGGCGAAAGAATGAAGAAAGATGAGCCAAGAGGTACGGCAAAAGCAGGTCCTGTTTTTATAGCTGCTGAAGCTGGTGTACCTATTGTCCCTGTATATGTTACAAAAAATCCTAAGAAATTTTCTAAAATGAAAGTTACTTTTGGTGATGCAATATACATAGATAAATCTAAGATTAAAGATAAGGAATATGTAAAATCGCAGTCTCAAAATTTACTTGACACTATTTATAGCCTAAATCCGGATAAATAAACAGATACAATTTAATATTTAATGGAAAAGACAGTTGTGATTTAAAAATGATATGGACCTGAATTATTAGACAAAAAGGTTTAATAAGGATATTTTATTTTATATAATAGGAAAGTCATACAAGATAGGTTAATACAAACAATAAAATTAATAACAG
>CAZTVT010000056.1:0-8671 GCA_964617175.1 uncultured Clostridium sp. | reverse complement strand
TTCTTTGTATGCCATATTAGATCAGATATTATCTCTTTTTGTTTTGATTTTATATTTTTTACGTTGTATTTAAAACTTAACTTCATATATAATCACCCCCTTTCTTAGGTAATTATATATTATGAACAATTGTTTGTAAATATTTTTTTGAAAATTTTTTCATCTTTTCATCGCATGTTTCGACAAAGATTTGATGCTTTGTCTGTTTAGAAATCATTCATTTCTCATATTAACTATTATTAATTTTATTATTTGTATTGACATACCTTGTATGACTTTCCTGTTAAACCAAAAAGGAGAAGATAGTTCCCGCTATCTTCTCTGCAGCTTAATGCTATTTTCATCAATCCTTTGGTAGTTTTTCCTAAAGGAATAATAAAATGAAAAACATTTTATCTACTTGTATTATACAACATATAAATATAAATCTCAAGTATTTTAATTGGATTCGCAAAAAAGAGTAAATTTATGTATTTTTGAGTTTTTCCACTATTTTATACTTTTTAAAAAAGTTATAATCTTTTTTTGAAATTATTATATGAGTTTTCCACACCTATAGGTTACATTGCTACCTTGTTTTTTTTCGCTTTTCCAAAGAACCTCCTAATCAAACTCAACTATTACTTTTTATAGGACTTTTTTACAGCCCATTTTAATATATTTGTTTTATATTACATATTTTTTTGTTAACTATTTCTAGTTTCAAAACACTAGGCGATGTGATTTTTAAAACATTATTTTTATATACTAATTCAACATCATCATTTAAACTACAATACTTGCTTAAAAAGAATTTAATACTTGCTCCATGACTAACAACTGCTATATTTTTACTATCATCATTTGTTTTAATTAATTCATTAAAAAATTCATTCATTCTTTTTTCTACTTCTTTATTTGATTCACCATCAATATTTTTTAATTCTTTATCAATTAATTGTTCATTGGTAAAAGGTAATTTTTTCCCCTCACCTAATTTTTTTAAAGCATCTAAATTACCGTAATTTTCTTTCATTTAATCTTTGATCAATATTTAACTCAATATTATTTGACTCACAAATATATTTAGCTGTAGCTATTGCTCTTACATAATTACTACACCATATATCATCAATACTTTTTAATTCTTGAAGATTACTCATTTCAAGTGCCTTTTTTTCACCTTCAACCGATAAAACAATTTTCTCATTTTGAGTTTGAGTATCATCTTTTACATTTTTTTGTCCATTTAGCCTAAGCTGCTCAGAATGTCTAATCAAAAAGATATTCATTTTATCCCTCCATCAAAATTATAACCAAAAAATCATTTTATACAATGTATAATAATTGAAATAAATTACAAGCTTATCCCACGTTGAATATTTAAATTTGTTTAATGTATAATTTCTTGTACCCTTCCAACCTGACCATCTTCTAGTCTTACTTTTATTCCTCTATGATGTACTTTACTATTAGTTAAAATATCTTTTACAATTCCTTCCGTTAAAATTCCTGTAGGTTGATCTTTTTTTAATACAATTTTTACCCTAATTCCTGGTTTTATATTATCTCTTACTTGATTTTCCATATACTTTCCCTCCTAAAACAAATTTGATTCTTTATCTAACTTTATTCTTAAATTTTGAATAATGTCACTACTTTTTACAATTTTTGCACAACAATAATATTCATGTTCCTTAGTGTAACAATCTTTAAAAGATAGCCTAAAGATTCTTTCATCTTTTCTATTATATTTATTGCTTTTTACTAAATAAAACTTTGTAATTTGATTATTAGTAAAACCACATTCATATTTTTGATAAATATCTCTAGAATACTCATTTATTCTTAACGTATCATCAAAATATATTAAGTCTATATATATTGAATCATTTACTTTTAGATTAGCATTATATGATTTAAAAGGGAAATAACTTTCGGGAAACTGCTCAATTTTTAAATCATACGCATCACTTTTGCCTACATTTGTAATTTTAAGTCCCCATTTAGAATTATCCATATATGCTTCATATACTTTTAATTTTCTTATAAATTCATTGTTATATTCAAAATACTTTATTAATTTTACTATTTCATCTTTTCTAATAGAATTAGAATTGGTGTAACCTAATCTATTTCTATATTCTTCTACTATATTTTCTAATACTTTTGTTGTAAGTATTGTATCAGTATAGCCATTATATATCAAGAATTTTTTTAACTGTTCATCAAGTTCTCTTTGTTTTTTATAGTACCCTTTTAATTTTACTGTATTAGTATCATAGTTATTTTCATCAATATTTATACCATGTTCTGTGTGAACTAACAAAATTCTTGGTATTTCTTTTTTCTTATCAAAATGTTTTGTTATAAAAAATGTAATTAATGCTATTAAAATAGGTAACAAAAAACCATTTGCTAAAAAATAAATCAGATCTATCATGTTAAACTCCCATGCACTTACATTATTTATAACTATTTCCATATTTTATACATTATTTATTATTACCTAAAGTGCACTAAAATTATACATTTTATTTGTTTTTTTGTCAATATTTGTCGAATTTACAAATATACATTTTTTACAAAATATTCCATTTTTAAAAACCTGTTTTAGGTAACTCTACTTTTATTTTTTCTTCTATCTTGTTATTTCTAAACTCTACATTTGTTTCATTTCCAACTTTTAATTCAATTATTTTGGTACTGTTTTCTAAATCAATTATATATGGATATGGAACTTCCATTTCTTTTATTTTAATTTTTGAATTTTTATATATTTTTAAATCCTTCTCAACATCTATATTTATTTTACCATCTTTATCTGTTACAAAACTTCCTAAAATATTATCTTGACTATCATATATATCAAACTTTACATTTGGTATACATATATTTTCATTATCTGCATCTTTTTTAGTAATAGTTAATTTAGTTTTTACTTCTTTTACTTCACTTATCAAATTAATATTATTGGCTCTAATGTAAGTGAAAGATCTTGCATACCATTTACAGAAGATTTGGCAAATAATACTGCACTTTGTTTATATTTGCTAGTAATATTTAAAGTAAAATTTAAATTTCCTTCATTACTATTTCTGGGAAACAATACTTTGATTGTTTTATTTCCTACTATTTTATCTATTTTATTATTTTTTTCATCTGCTATTATATAATCTTTTATACCATTAATACTTAAATTAATATCTAATATATTTTCTCCATATTCTAACTTATATAACTTAGAATAATAACTCTCATCTAAACTATCTACTGGAGTTTCATTTTTTACTTCTTCTACTTTTACACCACTTGTATATATCATCTGATTATTTATACCATTATAGTATATATTTTTTATTGCATTTACTACTCTAATATACTCACTTTCCATTGGAGTAATTTGATTAATATCAAGATTATTAAGTTTTATCCATAGTGCAAACTGCGTTGCATATCTTGCTTCACTTTCATTTGCAAGTCCTAATTCTTCCACTGTTTTATATGGATAACCATTTAGTATTATATTATTTACTATAGTATCATCTAGATATTTACTAACATCTACATCATACCCTCCTTCTACTGTTTCTGCTCCATTTAATCCTAAATTCATACAATATGCTGGTAATTGTTTTGATGAACTATTTATATAATAATACTCATGAATTCTTTGAGGCCTCTCTTGATATTTTATATATCTGTTAGAATAGTTATATGAGTATACATGATACTTCCCAAACTCATCAAAATCATTTGCATATGTTTTATTAAGTGTCATATTTAAAAATATCATAAATAACGCCATTACTACAACAATTTTTTTCTTACCTTTAGATTTATTTTTTATTATATTATCTTTTGATTTATTACTGCTTTTATTTATTATACATATTTTTTGCATATATTCCTCCTTATTCTACAGCTTGTACAACTAATCTTTTAGTAGGACTATTATCTATACAAGTAATAAGTGTAATCCTATTATCAGCTGTTTGATTTAGATAACTCCAATCATAGCTATCAATCTCTATCTTTTTTTCAACCTTATATTTTTTAATTATATCATCAACTCTATATATTATTTCATCTCCATCTTGAAGTTTATTAATATTCATAAAGTAATTATTCTTATACCCTCTATTATGTGCTGCAAGTCCTATATTTCCATCTGTTTTACTCGTACTTGGAAAATGTCCAATATATTCATTTAATGTTACTTCATCTATACCTTCTTTTATTGGTGCTTTTTCTAAAGAAATTGATGGAATTGAAAGATAAGAAAGTATATTATTATCTGTTTCTTTGCTATTACTTAAATTATTTAATGAATATTTTGTTTCTTCATTATTTATATTTGAACTTATATTTGAAATTTGATTTATAGATTTAATTTTATTATTTATTACAATTAAAGATAAAAATATTGTAAAAAGAATTAATATAACAAGAATTAAAAAAATTTTATTAGATTTAAAATTTAATTTTGACTTCAAAAAAACCTCCTTCTGAAAAAAAAACAATTTGAAAGAAACCAATTAGAAAATACAATTAAATTATATATTCCATATTTTTGTTTGTCAAGTTTTTTTCATCGCAAGATTTGACAAAAATTTATTAACAAAGTATAAAATTTGCTTAAGAATATGATTCTTAAGCAAATTTACATCTTAATATTTTTAAATATTAAGAAAATTTCTAACTATAATATACATTATGGTTATTCCTACTAAAATATACAATGATATATTAAAACTATTCTTTGATAATTTACTACCTTTTAATTTATACGCCAAACACTTTATTAAAAAATATATAAAATATGCTATAAATACAAATAGCAAAGGATTAAACAAAAATGCTTTTTTTAAGTTAAAATTAAGAAAATAATGTAAAGCTCTAGTCATACCACACCCAGCACATTTTAGACCTGTAAATTTAAATATAATACATGGAGGAAATAAACTAGTATTTTCAGGATTATATTTTTTTACCAAATAAAGCATTACTAAGACCATAAGTAAAATAGGTGTTATAACAAAATACTTTTTTAAATTCTTTCTCATTTTAAAATATTATAAAGATGTTGGAAAAGATGAAGGAACGTAATTTATTGGCATAGCCAAAAATGCAAGAACACAATATATAATTACTAAAGCTGTTACAACAGCACATGTAATATATGTTGCTTTTATCCATTTTGTAGATTTATTCTTTGCGATTCTAGCTTCTTCTATATTTCCATTTTTAACATAATCATTTACTTTATTTCCTTCTACAAGGGATAATACTGCAAAAACTACTCCAACTACTCCACCACAACATAGTAAACAAAATATAATTAAAAATATTGAATGTGCAGGGCTAAATGTTGGAACATCTTTATTATTAACATTTTGACTGTTATTTTCTTTTATTGGATTTGTATTACTTGACACACTTACCCCACAATATGAACAAACTTTACTATCTGAATCAATTTGATTCCCACAATTAGAACAAAACATATAAAAACCTCCTTAAGATTATTATATAATAAGTAAAGTTGTTTTTCAATATTTTTTATAATAATTTTTATAATACTTTTGTATAATTAATAACCTATTTATTACACTTTTTAAGCAGTATATCTTATATATCTTTTTAACTTATTTTGAACTTTTTTCTCGATTCTCGAAATATATGAACGTGATATTCCAAGTTCATCTGCAATTTGTTGTTGAGTTTTTGATTCATGGCCATTTAAACCATATCTTGAACTCATTATATATCTTTCTCTTTTTGGTAATTTAGTATTTATATATTTTACGACTTGTTCACTCATTATTTTGTTATATATTGTATCAATTGCATCCTTACTTTCTGAATCCAAAGTATCCATAAGTTCCATATCATTTCCATCCTTATCTGTACCTATAACAGTATTCATTGATACCTCAGATTTATTCTTCTTAGTTGTACGTATATGCATTAAAATTTCGTTTTCTACGCATTTTGATGCATATGTACTAATTTTATATCCTTTTTCAGCACTAAAGCTATCTATTGCTTTTATTAATCCAATAATTCCTATTGATATTAAATCTTCCATTTCTTGTTCCGACGATGCATACCTTTTGGCTATATGTGCAACTAATCTTAAATTATGTTCTATTAATTTATCTCTTGCCTTTTTATCTCCTTCAAAATATCTTCTTAAGTAGAATTCTTCCTCTGTCTTGCTAAGTGGTTCTGGAAATAAATTATTATTAGATATATATCCAAAAAGGAAAAATACATGTGATAATAAATTACTTAAAAAGCTTAAAAGCATAAACATCCCTCCTAAGATTTTAATCTCTTATTCTTATGTTTATGCTTTTAAATTTATTGTTTGCCTGTCAACCTTGTACCTATTCCCATAAATCTTTTGTCAACTCTTCAATGTATTTTTTTCTATTTAAAGTTTTCTCTTTATCTAATATATATTTTCCATCTATATATATAATTATATCTCCCTCTTTTGCTTGTTTTGGGATTTTACTTTTATTTATATTTAATATTTTCTTATTTTCATCTTCACAAACAGCATATTCATCTTCTAATCTATCAATAATTAATTCCATTTTTTACCTCTATTTCATATAACTATAACTAGCTGGAGTTTTATCAAAAGAAATATTTTCTCCATCACTTATAACAGTAATTGTACCTTGTTCATCTGTTCTATATACTTTTATTCCATATTTTTTTAATCTATCCATTACGGATTTTTTGGGATGATTATATGAATTATCTTTTCCTACACATATGACTGCATAACTTGGGTCTACAACTTTTAAGAAATTATCAGATGTAGAAGTAGAAGAACCATGATGACCTATTTTTATTAAATCACTATTTATATTATATCCTTTTTGTAGAATCTCATCCTCGGATATTTTTTCTGCATCTCCCATAAACAAAAACGAATTATTTTTATATGTTAATTTTATAACTATAGAATAATTATTAGTGCCTTCATAACTTTCAGAATTTGGAGCAATTACTTCAAAAGTAGAACTAGCAAATGTAAATTTATCACCACTTTTAGGAGCATATAACTTCTTATCTTTACTCTTAACTGCATTTACAAAATCTTCAAAAGTTTTAGTTGTACTTGTTGTTTTTGGAAACAATATCTTATCTTCATCAAAATTTTGTATAACGTTATCTAAGCCACCTATATGATCTTCATGAGCATGTGTCCCTATAACATAATCTAATTTTTCTACTCCTTTTTCCTTTAAATAATTTATAACTAGCTGTCCATCATCATTATTACCAGCATCAATTAGCATAAACTTATTATTTTGCTCTATAAGTATTGAATCAGCTTGACCCACATCAATAAAATATATTTTTAAATTATCCTCACTTTCACTAGTATTAACTAATGCATAAGAATCATTTTTTTGATTGTCTGTATTATCAACCGTTTCTTGTTCTAATATTTTATTACCACCAAATAAAACTATAACAAGACAAATTTTATTCTTCATTTTCTCCACCTAGCATTTGTTTTATTTTAAAAATAAGGGATTTTAATTTATCAGAAAATCCATTACTTTTCTTTCTTACTATCATTTGATTTTGAGCTTTTCGATTTCCAAATAGTACTGGTACTGGTTCAATATCATAATTTTGGTTATCGTAAGAATTATGATTATAGTTAAAATCTATATTTGCTTTATCCAGATCTAATTCTTCTTCAATTTCATCTAAATCTTCATATTGTCTACTTCTATTTCTCCTTACAACCTTTTCTTCTGGAAATTTAATAACATTATTATTTAATTCTTTTGCTTCTTTTATTAATCTGTCTATTTTTTCAATTGCATCCGTAGCTGACATTTGTTCTATATTATCATTATGTGATTGCTCATTTATTTCTTCTATTTCTTGTTTTTCTTCATCTTTACTCTCATCTATTTTATCCTCTTTATCAACAGATGATACTCCCATATTTTCTATAACTTTATCTATATTATCTAAGTCTTCTTCTGTTATATCAGCGTCATATTCCTCTAATACTTTACTATTTTTCTCATCATCATTATCTATATTTTCAATTTCTTCTTTTTCTAAACATTCAACATTATCTAAAACATATTCATTATTTGAATTTTCTAACTCTTCTTTTTCTTCTAATTCTTCTTCTACTTCTACTTTTTCATCTTTATTTTCTTCAGTTATTTTTATTTCCTCATTTTTATATATGCAGTCGTATTTAGTTTTTTCAATATCATCTATTATTTTATAAATATCTTTTACTTTTTCTCTTAGTTCATCAATTTTTTTAAAATATTCTTCTCTTTTTTCTTTTGTCATTTCCTCATTTGAAAAGCTTTTACTTACCTCAAGTAACAAACCTAATATTTCACGTTCATATATTTTAGATTCTTCCTTTAACCCTTCTATACTATTTTTTATTTCCATAACCAACCTCACCACTTTTTTTGATTATACCATATACTAAAAAATTTTTCTACCTATATATTTATATATTTAAAAATTTATTTAATATATTAATATAATTGACTTTTAAAATTAATAACTGTATACTTTTTATGGTGAATTTTTTTATGAAACTAGAAAAGTTAAATAACATTAATGATTTTTTAGAAGAAAATGACATTATTAATTATACAATTATACAAAATGAAAATTTAAA
>CAZTVT010000055.1:0-8785 GCA_964617175.1 uncultured Clostridium sp. | reverse complement strand
ATGGTTTCAATTATAGAATCATATAATAATAATTATATAACATATAATATTCAAAATTTTAAAAGAAATAACGTTAATGAAATAACGATAAAAATTAGAAACTTTAAATATAGAGATATAGATGAATTAATAGAAATAATAGAAAATGGTGATTTTAATAATATTTATGAAATAGCAGAAGAAGTCAAAATAATAAAATAGAATTGACAAAATTCTCTCCTTTGTATAAAATATATACAAAAGAGGGTGTTTTTTATGTATGGACATTTTAAAGGAACTATAGAAAATGTTTTTGATGATAGAATAATTTTAGATGTAAATGATATAGGTTATGAAATATATATGCCTGAAAGTGAAATTATAAATATAAAAGACTCAAAAGAAAAGATAAAAGTTTATACGTATTTAAATGTTAGAGAAGATGAAATGAAATTATTTGGTTTTATTTCTCAAAATAATTTGGATTTTTTTAAAAAATTAATTGGGGTAAGTGGTGTGGGACCAAAGATGGCACTTGGAATAATATCCAATATTTTACCTAATGATATGTGTGTAGCAATTGCTACGGAAAATATAGTTAAATTAAAGAGCATTCCAGGAATTGGTCCTAAAATGGCACAAAAAATTATATTTGAACTTAAAGATAAAGTTCAAAAAGAAGATTTAGAAAAAGTTTCAAAATTAATTGGAAAAACTAAAGTTAATAATAAAAATATAGAAGAAGCTATAACTGCATTAGAGGTTTTGGGGTATGCTAAACGTGACATTAATGCGGTAATTGATAGTTTAAATATAACTAATGAGAAGGTAGAAGATATAATAAGGATAGTTTTAAAAGAAATGCAAAAATAGTAAAAAAATGTAGACAAATATTAGGTTTTATGATATGATTTTAAGGGTATAATAGTAATATTATATAGGTTGATTATGAAAGGAAATAACATATGATAGAATTTGTAAATGTAAATAAAGAGTATAATCATGGAGTAAAAGCACTAGATAATATAAACATCAAAATAAATAAAGGCGAATTTGTGTTTTTGGTTGGACCATCTGGATCTGGAAAATCCACTTTTCTAAAACTTATGATAAGGGAAGAAGATGCAACTTCTGGAAAGATTTTAATAGATGGAAATAATGTAGGTGAGTTAAAGGAAAAGGAAATTCCATATTTAAGAAGGAAAATTGGTTTTGTTTTTCAGGATTTTAGGTTGCTTTATGATAGAACAGTTGCTGAAAATATTGAGTTTGCATTAAGAGTTATAGAATCATCTGAAAGAGAAATAAAAACTCAAAAAAAAGCTGTATTAGAAATGGTTGGATTAATAGGAAAAGAAAATGCTTATCCTAATCAGTTATCAGGAGGAGAACAACAACGTGTAGCTCTTGCTCGTGCTATGGCTACCAAACCACCAATTATAATTGCTGATGAACCTACAGGAAATCTTGATCCTACAACTGCAGGAGAAATATTCAAAACCTTAAATGAAATTAACTCTAGAGGAACTACAGTACTTGTTGTAACTCATGCTAAAGATATAGTAGATAGAATGGGGAAAAGAGTTATTGCTCTTGATCATGGAAAGATAGTAAAAGATGATCAAAAAGGAGGGTACTAAAGATGACAACTAATACTTATTTAATTAAAGAAGGATATGGAAATTTAAAGAAACATGGTTCAAAAACGTTTTCTACTATGTTGATAATATGTGCAACGATGCTTGTACTTGGAATATTTATTATTCTTTTTACAAATGTTAATAAAAATGTAGAAACTGTAAAAGTAGAACAGGGTATACAGGCTTTTATTGAAGATACAGCAACAGAAAATGACGTTGATTATATAGAGGACGCAATAAAGAAGATAAATGGTGTAGGAGAAATAAGATATATAGATAAAGATATGGCATATGAGGATGCAAAAAATGTCTTTAAAGATCAAGAATATTTTTTAGAAGGTTTAGATAAAGTTCAAATATTTCCAGCATCTTTTGTTGTAAAATTTGCTGATATTGAACAAGCAGATAGTATAAAATCTCAAATAGAGAAAATAGATGGAATATACAAAGTAAAATATAATTCGTCTACAATAAATGCAGTAATCTCAATATCAAAAATAGCTAATATATTCTTACTAGGAATCGGAGCAGTTTTACTAATAGTTAGTATATTTATAATATCTAATACAATAAAGCTTGCTGTTTATTCAAACAAACGTGAAATATTTATAATGAGATATATTGGAGCAACTAATAAATTTATAAAAAAACCTTTTGTAATTGAAGGAGCTATCATGGGATTAGTGTCTGCACTTATATCATTTATGTTAATATCAATAGCTTATGTTGTTATATATGCAAGAATTCCAAAAGTAGGCTCTTCACTAGGCGTGTTTGGATTTATTCCTTATTCATCTTTATGGTGGATTATACTTGCTATATATGTTGTTTTAGGTTTGTTTATAGGAATACTTGGAAGCAGTATATCAATAAAGAAATATTTAAAAGCATAGGAGAAAAAGATGTTAAAGATAAAATTAAATATTTTAAGTAAAATTTTAATAGTTGTGTTTTCGTTTTTTGTATTTGTTAATTTTGATAATATAAAAGCAGAAAGTACTTTATCTAAGTACAATAAGGAATTGGAAGAGGTAAAGAATAAAGAAAAAGAAAATGCAAGTAAACTTACAGGAATAGAAAGAGAACTTGCTGAGTATAATTACGAAATTGCAAATCTTGATAGTAAAATGATGGAGGCAACTTCTGATCTTGCAGATTTACAAAAAAAGCAAGATGAATTAAATGATAAATTAAAAGAAAATGAGGCGTCATTACAAGATTCGTCTAAACTGTATGAAAATGCAGAAAAGTTGTATGAATCTAGATTAAGAGCTGTTTATGAAAATGGAATACCTAATATATTTGAATTTTTATTTTCTTCAAAAGGAGTGGCTGATTTTCTATCAAGAATAAATGTTTATGAAAGTATATTAGAATATAATAAAGATTTAGTTACTAATATTAAGAGTAAAAAAAATTATATAGATTATGTAAAAAAGAATGTAGAAAAACAAAAATTAGAATTAAGCCAATTAGAAGGAGATGCAAATAAAAAGATACAAAGTTTAAACGATGCATTGACTGAAAAGCAGGCTGTAGTAAAAGAACTAGAAACTTCACAGAGTACACTTAAAGCAAATTCGGAAGAATTGGTTAAAGAAAGAGAAGAAGCTTTAAAAAAGATAGATGAAGAAATAGAAAGGGCGTATAGAGCTGCTCTTAATGCAAACAAAACTGATAATAACGGCTCTACTGAATTTACAGGAGGTAATTTTGCTTGGCCAGTACCTGGGTATAATGTTATAACTACAACATTTGGATTTGTATATTATTTAGTAAATCCAAATGGAAGTGCACATACTGGATGTGATATTGCGGGTGCTAATATTTTTGGAAAACCAATTGTTGCTGCAGAATCGGGTACTGTAATTGTTGCAGGATATAATGCGGGTGGATATGGTAACTATGTAATGATAGACCATGGTAAGTGTACAGATGACGGTAATAATTATATATCTTTGTATGGGCATGCAAGTGCACTAGCTGTTGAAAAAGGTGAAAAAGTAACTAAAGGACAAACGATTGCATATGTTGGTAGTACCGGAAATTCAACAGGACCACATCTTCATTTTGAAATGAGGATAAACGGAAAGATAACTGACCCATTAGTTCAGTATCCTTCACTTACTTTTGATTATAGATAGAAAAGAGGTGATAATATTATGTATAATAATAAAAATAAAAAAATAATAGCAGTTTCTTCTGCTTTACTTTTTATGTGGACAAGTATATCAGGAGTAAATGCAGATACTCTATCAGATGCTAAGCAAAAGAAGCAGAATATTCAAAATCAAATAACAGAGAATAATAATAAAATAACAGCTACAGAAAAAGAAGCAACTGAATATCTAAAACAAGTTGATGAATTAAACAATAAAATATCAGAATATACTAATAATTTATCTGTATTACAAGAGAAAGTAAATCAAGTAAATAAAAAAATAGAAGAATATGAAAGTGATTTACAAAATTCATCACAAAGATTTAGCAGTGCTGAGGATCTATATGCTGTAAGACTTCGCTCTATATATGAAAATGGTGTTCCAAATATAATAGACATACTTTTTGAGTCAAAAGGAATAACAGACTTTTTTTCAAAATTAAATGTATATCAAAGTATTGTTGAATATGATAAAGCTATGGTTGATAATATTGATGGCGAAAAATCATATATAGATAATATAAAAAGTGATATAGAAGTACAAAAAGTTCAACTTGATCAATTGAAATATGATGTTGAAAAAGCAACTACATCTTTAAATGATGCAAAATCTCAAAAGCAAGCGAAAGTAAATGAATTAAATGCATCAAAAGAAAAATTAAAAGCAGTAAACTCAGTTTTAAATAAAGAAGCAGAAAGTTTAAATGCACAGATAGCTGCAGAAATAGCAGAAAGGGAAAGAAAAAAAGCTCAAGGAAGTAATAAGAACAATGGCGGATCTTCTAATATTGTAAATTCTAATGGTAAATTTGATTGGCCATTAAAAGGATATGGAAAAGAAAGAATAACTGCTACTTTTCCTAAATATCCTGATGGGACAAGACATGATGGCGTAGATATTGGTGTGCCAGTAGGTACTCCTGTATATGCAGCAGCATCAGGTGAAGTTGTTACATCAAAATATTATTTAAAAGGTGACTATGATGGCTCATATAAAAATGGATATGGAAACTATGTAATGATAGATCATGGTGATTATTATACATTATATGGACATTTACAGTACAAAAAAGTTGTTTCTGTTGGACAATCAGTTAGTAAAGGACAATTAATAGCATATACTGCTAGTACTGGAAATTCAACAGGACCTCATTTACATTTTGAAGTTAGAAAGGGAAGGACAGCTGTAAATCCAATGCAATTTTTTAATTAATATATATATTATATAAAAAAGTAATAAAAATAATAATAAAAAACAAAAAAACTATTGACTTATTTTTATTTTTATTAGATAATGTAAATATGGATTATTATCGTAGGGGGTTAATTATATGAGTGCGGCAATAGTAAATAAGTTTATGCGAATGATGGGAATAGGTGAAGAAGACGATACTGGATATGATGATGAAGTTGACTACTATGATGAAGAGGAGCAAGAAGAAGTAGAGAAAGAATCACCAAAAGCAAGAAGGAGTTTTAGAGATATAGAATCATCTAATCCTTATTCCAGAAATAATATTCAAACTAAAGTGATACCTATGAGTACAGCTGTGTCTTCATCAAAGATGGTTATAACTCAACCAACATGTTATGAAGATGTACAAGAAATAGGTGAGTACTTAAAGGCTAGAAAATCTGTTATAATTAATTTAGAAAATGTAGGAAAAGAAGATGCTAGAAGAATACTAGATTTTTTAAGTGGAGCTACTTTTATGATAGAAGGAACTATACAGAAAGTATCTAATCTTATTTATCTAATGACACCAAAAGATGTTGAAATACAAAATGATGTAGAAAGAAGCCAATATAAACAAAAAGCGTCGTTTTCTTGGCTAAAATAAACAACTTGTGAAGCAGGCTAATTATTGGTCTGCTTTTTATTTAAAGAGGAGGGATAAGTTATGCTAACACCAAATGATATTGAAAATAAAGTTTTTAAAAAATCAAAAATGAAAGGTTATGACATTGACGATGTAGAAGATTTTCTTGAGGAATTACTTGCAGATTATGAATATTTATATAAAGAAAATGCTGAAATAAAAGATAAATTAAATGCGATGCAAGAATCTATTGCTTATTATAAATCTGTAGAGGAAGGAATAAATAAAACAATTGAAAATGCTCAGTCAACAGCTGATAATATGAAAGAGGTAGCTAAAAGAGAGGCTGAAACAATAAAACAAGAAGCTGAAGCTAATATAAAACAACATCTTGAAGATTTAAATCATGAAATAAGAAGAAAAGAGGAATTACTTGAAGATAAAAAGAAACAAATGCAAATTTATCGTATCAGAGTAAGTTCTATGCTCGAAGCACAACTAAAAATATTAAATGAAGATGAAGATTTAAAGTAAAGGAATTAATATTATGAAAAGAAAAAGTATATTAACATATTTTTTGCTTGCACTAGTACTACTTATTACAGTAATACTAGTGTTTGTTTTTTTAATGAAGAAAAATAGTGATGATATAAAAGTTATAAAATCAGAAAAAGAATTTATAAACCTAGTAAAAAAAGAAAATATCAAAAACATACCAAAGTTGTTATTTACATTACCATATAGCTTGACATACTATAATATAAACCAAAATTTATATTTAACAAATAGTCTTGATTTTGGAATAACTAGTTCAACAAGTTCTTCTAATTATAAGACTAATACAACTAATAAAAAATATTCTACTACAAATATACAAGTAGAAAATGTAGATGAAGCTGATATTGTAAAAACAGATGGAAATTACATATATTCTATTACAGACGAGGAAGTAATAATTACAAGAGTTTTAGATGATGGAAAAGTTGAAATTGCATCTAAAATAACTAATATAGGTACACCAGAGGATATATTGATAAATAATGATAAGTTAGTAGTTATAAGTGATAATTATAATTCAAGCATAAATAGGACTCAAATAGATATTTTTGATATATCCGATAGAACTTCTCCAAAGAAGTTAAAAAAGATTAACTTAGATTATGATTATTATACTTCTAGGATGATAGATAATAATGTGTATATTTTTTCATCAGGTTATGTAGAAACAGAAGATAATAAAAAAATAAAACCTATCTATTATTGTGATGATAAGGATATAGATGTTGATTATACTAAAATATCATATATAAAAAATAAAAAGACAGATGAATTAACAACTATATTATCATTCGATTTAAACAATGTTGATGATATATCTTTTAATGGAATAATGATGGACTTAGATAATGCTTATATATCAGAAAATAACATATATATAGCAACCAATGATTATGAAAATGATAAAACTTCTCTTAGAGTTTCTGATGTATTAGGATATAAAGGAATTTATAGAATTTTTGATGAGCTAGATAATGATAAGGGATATGGTAAGTATACAACAATATATAAATTCAATATAGATGGAAAAGATTTGAAGTATATAGGAAAAGTAAAAGAAAAAGGAAGTACGTTAAATCAATTTTCTATGGATGAATATCAAGGAAATTTAAGAGTCACTCTTAGTGAAAATAATAATGAAAATAAACTTTGTATATTTAATGATAAGTTAGAAAAAATTGGAAGTTTAACTAATATTGCACCAGGTGAAAAACTATATTCTACCAGATTTATAAATGATAGAGCATATATGGTAACGTATAAAACAATAGATCCGTTATTTGTAATTGATGTGTCAAATCCATATGAACCTAAAATATTAGGTGAACTTAAAATACCAGGTTATAGCACATATTTACATCCTTATGATGAAAATCATATAATAGGGATTGGAAATGATACAAAAACAACAGTAACTAGGAATTCTCAAGGAAAAGTAACCTCTGAAAGAACAACGGTTAAAGGAATGAAAATGGCTTTGTTCGATGTAACAGATGTTAACAATCCAAAGGAGATGTTTTCTACAAAAATAGGAGATAATAAAACTTATTCTTCAGTTTTAGAAAACCATAAAGCACTATTATTTTCAAAAGAGAAAAACTTACTTGCAATACCTATAAATAACTATAGTGCAGCTATAAATGTAACTCTTAGTAGTGATAATATATCTGATAGTAATATAGCTAAAAAGATATCAAGTAATAGAACAAAAAATGGCTATTTAGTATATGACATTTCTCTTGAAAATGGTTTTAAAACAAAAGGTATGATTACTCATGATAGCACTACTACTTATTCTTATTACAATAGAGGGCAAGATGTAAGAGGTGTATATATAAATGATATTCTATATACTATTTCTAACAAGTATATTAAAGCAAATAAATTAGATGACTTGCAAGAAATTGTGACTTTAAAATTATATTAATATAAGGAGGAAGGTAAATGGAAAAAGAAAAAACAAGGTCAGCGATGCCTGTAGCATCTTTTGTGTTAGGAATAATTTCTATATTAGGATTTTCGATTTACTATATTACACTTGTAAGTGGAATTTTAGCAATAGTATTTGGAGTAAAATCAAAAAAGAAATTTAAATCAAAATTAGGGCTTACTGGTATGATATTAGGTATAATAGGTTTATCTATATGTGTTATAGTATATGGACTATTTATATCTGCTATTGTTATAATAAATATTTAAAAAAATAGTCGAAAATTGTTGCAAATTTATATTATATAATGCATTATTAAATTGTAAAAAGGAAGCAAGGAGTAAAAAAATATGTCAAAAAATATACTTGAAAAACGCATAGAACTACATACAAGCACAATTCTAAATAAATGTTTTGATAAAAGTATAAAATAGTCTGGTGCAATGCCAAAAAAGTTTTGTACTGGCTTGCGTTCCTAAAAAATCTTAGCATAAACATTAGAAAAACAAAATATATGAAAAATAAGTAGTATATGATAAGATGTAAAAGAACAAACTAAAGAAAGAGGAGGAGAAAGATATATGGAATTTAAGGAAAAAACTGAGTTAAACAAAAATTTTACAAAACTAACTCAGAAAAGGGGGATATCACTGATTGTGTTGATTGTTACAATTATTGTGATTATAATTTTAGCAGC
>CAZTVT010000054.1:0-8905 GCA_964617175.1 uncultured Clostridium sp. | reverse complement strand
ACATCTCTAAATATAAATTTATAGATATTTTAAAAACAAAAAATATTAATAAATATGAATATAACAAATTATTAAAAAATATACAAAGAATAAATAACGAATATGGTACGACTATTGATATAATCCAGAAAAGAAATATACAAAAATATGATGTATATCTAGTATATAGTAATTTAGATAAAATAGAACTTTCAAGTAAGTATATTTTATCTAATAAATCTTTGTATATCAATATGTTAGATGTAGATTTAGATGTATTAAGTGAGGAATATATATGCTATGAAAGATATGAACCAGAAATACTTACTTTGCTAAATAGACTTATAATAAATGCAAATCACTTTAGTAAGGTAAAATTAGGGTTTCTTTTTAAATAATATATATTATAAATGTATTATACTTGACAATCAGTGTATAATATATATGTTGTTTTAGGAGGAGATTAAATAATGGAAGAACGTAATATAGTACTTACACCAGAAGGGTACAATAAATTAGAAGAAGAATTAAAATATTTAAAAGGACCAAAAAAAATGCAAGTCGCAGAAAGAATAAAAGTAGCAAGAGAATTTGGAGATTTATCTGAAAATTCTGAATATGATGACGCTAAAAATGAGCAAGCTTTACTTGAAGCAAGAATTCAAGATATTGAAGGAATGTTAAGAGTTGCAAAGGTCGTAGAAGATGACGAAGTTTCAACTAGAAAAGTTGGCATCGGTACACAAGTAACAGTACACGACTTTGAATTTGATGAAGATATAACTTATGGTATTGTTGGTGCAACAGAAGTGGATATTAAGAATAATAAAATATCTAACGAATCACCAGTTGGAAAAGCTTTAATTGGTGCTAAAAAAGGTGATGAAGTAGAAGTTGAAACACCAGGAGGAGTTATTAAGTATAAAATTTTAGCTATTAGTAAATTATAATAAAAAATTAATAAAGGAGATAAACAATGGGAGATATTAGTGAATTAAAGAAAGTACGCGAAGAGAAAGAAGCAAAACTTAAAGAATATGGAGTTAATACAAGGCCAGATAGTTTTAAATATACTCATACCTTAAAAGAAGCAATGGCATTAGAGCCGGGTACTAAAGATGTAAGTGTAGCTGGACGTGTTATGTCTAAAAGAAAAATGGGAAAAATAAGTTTTATAGATTTAAGAGATGTTGAGGGACGAATTCAATTATGTATGAAAAGAGATGACCTTGGCGAAGAACTTTATAAAAAAATACATGAAACTTTAGATGTTGGTGATTTTATAGGTGTTACTGGTGACATATTTATAACTGGTTCTGGGGAAAAAACAGTTCAGGTATATAAATATAAATTTTTAGGTAAATCTTTAAGACCACTTCCAGAGAAGTTTCATGGTGTAACAAATCAAGAAATTTTATATAGAGAAAGACATCTTGATTTAATTATGAATGATGAAACAAAAAAAAGATTTCTTTTAAGATCAAAAGTAATAAAACTTATAAGAGAATTTTTAGATATTAGAGGATTTATTGAAGTAGAAACACCAGTACTACAAAATACTGCTTCAGGAGCTACAGCAAGACCTTTTATAACACATCATAATACCTACGATGCTGATGTCTTTTTAAGAATTTCACCAGAACTTACACTAAAAAAATTAATAATAGGTGGATTTACAAATATTTATGAAATTGCAAGAGATTTTAGAAATGAAGGTATAAGTGTAAATCATTTACAAGATTTTACTATGATAGAAGGTTATAGTGCATATTATAATTATAAAGATAATATGAAATTAACTTCTGATCTTATAAAATATATTATATCTAATATAAATGATGGAAACTTGAAAATAATGATAGGAGATACTGAAGTAGATTTTGGTAATGAATGGCCTGAAATAGGATTTAGAGACCTTATTTTAAAGGACTCAGGAATAGATATAGATAAATTTGAAACAGCTTCAGAGTTACTTGCAGAAATCAAAAAGAATAAAATTGATTTAGAAACACCTGATTTAGACAAGCTAGGTAGAGGAAATCTAATTGATCAATTATATAAAAAAGTAAGTAGACCAAAAATGATTAATCCTGTATTTGTTACAAAACATCCTATTGACTTATCACCACTTGCAAGATCTAATGACGACAATCCAAATGTTGCTGATAGATTCCAATTAGTAGTAAATGGACAAGAAATAATAAATGGATATTCTGAGCTTGTGGATTCAAGAGAACAAGATAAACGTTTAAAAGAACAAAGTGAGTTAAAAGCTAAAGGTGATGAAGAAGCTATGAGTACTGATAATGAATATATCAAAGCTATGGAATATGGTATGCCACCAATATCTGGATGGGGTCTTGGTATTGATAGATTTCTACAATTTTTAACAAATAGTTATAACATAAGAGATGTTGTATTATATCCTTTACTTAAAAAAAGAGAAGATATAGAAGAAGATATCGACAAGGAAGGATAATATTAATGTAAATTTAAGGGAAATGGCTAAGCCCGAAAAAGAAGATTCCACAGACAAAATTTAAATAGGTATATAATCAAAATATTATAAATAATAAAGAATCGTTGAAATTTCATTTGTAAAATATCAACGATTCTTTTATAAGTTATTTATACTAAAAATATATTGTTTTGTGTGACTTTTACTTTTTACTTTTCATAATATTTTGATAGAAATATTATTATATATATTAGTGCAAAAATGATACCAAGATTCATGTTAATAACTATTGATCTGGCTGTTTCTAAAACTCGCATAATAACAAGTTTTACATCCTTTATTTTTGATGAGTTATATTTTTGTATAAAAAACAAGATATTATATTGAAATGAATTTAGTGTTTTTGCAATGATTTATTAAATATGTACAATATTTATAGCTTTTGGCACTACTTTCATATGTAATCTGTTGGTATAGTAAACTTCACCGTCAACGCTAATTGGAAATTTTTTTGTAGATACAATTGAAATATCTTTTGTTTTGAAGATATGAACTTGCTTTAAATTTAAATGTTTTCCATTTTTATATTTTGGAAGTAGTTTTAATTTTGTAAGTGTATCAGTAGAATTAATTATACACGTATCAAGAAATCCATCTGTTACATTTGCATTTGGACACGGCATAACGCCGCCTCCATAATAACTACCATTTGCAATAGCAGCAAGTGTAAATTTCCCTTTTAATACTTTATCATCACTTTTTATTTTAAATTTATAATTTTTACCAGCAGATAAAGTATATATGATAGATAAATTATATTTTGCAGAACCAGATATAAATGGTATGTTTCTAAATTTATCAACATTTTTGGCTATCATTGCATCAAACCCCATGTTTAAAATGTTAATGCAGTATTTATCTTTTCCATATTTTATTATGTCGGTAGGTGTAGATTTTTTGTTAATAGAGTTGTTAATTATTTTTCTCATACTTGAATATTTAGATATTGAACGTAAAAAATCATTTCCAGTTCCACATGGAACAAGAACAATTTCAGAGGTAGTATTAACAATTCCAGTAGCAACTTCATTTAAAGTGCCATCCCCACCTAAAACATAGAATCTATAGTTATCCTTGCTAGATAATTCTTTTGCAACACTTGTTAGATGTTTAGGGTATTCTGATAAAATAATTTGTGCATCTATATTGTTTTTCTTTAATAATTCTTGTACTCTTAAGGCATATATTTTGCCTTTCTTTTTACCTGATACAGGATTTGCTAGTATTACGTGTTTCATATATATTCCTCCAACTAAATATTATCACTAATATGTGAAAAAAGCAAGTGTGAGATATGTAATAAAAAATAAATTTATACATAAATATATAATATATATAAAGAAAGGTGAGAATAATGTTTGGATTTTTTAAAAGGAATAGGAAACTATCGATGAGAAGAAATGTAGTTAATAGAGATATGACTAATTTAAATAATGTTAGAAATGTACTTAAAGAAGGAGATGAAGGAGAAGATGTCGAAAGACTTCAAAATATGCTTATGAGTATTGTACATATTTATCCTACACTTCCAGTTGTGACATTAGATGGTAAGTATAACAGTGAAACAAAAAATGCAGTAGAAGAATTCCAAAATATGATGGGAATAAATAAAACGGGTATAGTTGATGGTAATACATGGGATAAATTAAAACTCATATATGATAAAAAGGATCAAATAAAAGCAATAGAAAAAATTGATTTTAATAATGTTGTAGAAAGAGTAGATTTAAATAAAGGTATTGATCTATCAGATAATGTTTTAAAAGAAGGAAGTAGAGGACGATATGTATTTAGGTTACAAGAATATTTAAGAAAAGTTGCTACTGTAAATACTAATATTCCTCAGATTGCTTTGGATGGAATATTTGGTAGTGAAACTAAAAGAGCGGTTATGAGTTTTCAAAAAGAGTATGGATTAGATATAACTGGAATTGTAGATGACCAAACTTGGGATAAATTATATGATGAATATTTAAGATAAAAAACAAAAATATTTAAAAGGTATTAAAATAGTAATTTGTTTTAATACCTTTTGTATAATCGTATAAAAGTTAGTATATATTATAATATTTTTTGTTCAACAATATTTAATTTAATATATATATATTTACAACATTTTTAAAATGATATATAATGATTATATGTATTAGAGTGAAATATATGAAAAAAGTTGTTTTGTTTACTGTTTTAAGTTGAGCTTTAGGTAATAAGAATTGTAAAGCTTGTTTTTAGTGAATATAGATTTGAAATATAAAAAAGGAGGAAAAAATATGTCTTTAAATATCGTACTTGTAGAACCTGAAATTCCACAAAATACAGGAAATATTGCCAGAACTTGTGCAGCTCTTGGAGCTACATTACATTTAGTACATCCGCTAGGATTTGATATTTCCGAGAAAGCTGTTAAAAGGGCGGGGCTTGATTATTGGGACAAGTTGGATATAATAGAATATTCAAGCTTGCAAGAATTTAAGGAAAAAGTAAAATCTAAAAATATATATTTACTGTCTACTAAAGCAAATAAAGTATATACAGATATAAAATATGAAGATGATTCATATTTGGTTTTCGGACCAGAAACAAGAGGATTACCTGAGGAGTATATACTAGATAATTTTGAAAATACTGTAAGAATTCCCATGAAGAAAAATATACGTTCTTTGAACCTTTCAAATAGCGTTGCTATTGTTGCATATGAAGTTCAAAGACAGCTTAATTATATAGAATTACAAGAAACAAGTAATTATTTCCAAGATTTGCAGAATTTTTAATAGTCTATACTTGACTTTATATGTAAATTATAATATAATTTCGATAAAATTTATAATAATTAAGTTTTTATTAAAATTAAGGAGGATCTTTATGAAAAGAGTAGATAAACATAATTATTATTTGGGCATTGCAGAAGAAGTGTTATCACGTGCTACTTGTCTTAGACGAAACTATGGTGCTGTAATTGTAAAAAATGATGAAATTATATCAACGGGATATAATGGTGCACCGCGTGGTAGAGATAACTGCATAGATTTAGGCTTTTGTGCAAGAGAAAAATTGTCTATAAAACAAGGTCAAAACTATGAGCTTTGCAGAAGCGTACATGCAGAACAAAATGCTATAATATCAGCTGCAAGAAAAGATATTATAGATGGAACTTTATATATGGTTGGAAAAGATGCTAAGACTGGAAAAATACTTGATAATATTGATTCTTGTATTATGTGTAAGCGTGTTGTTATAAATGCAGGAATAAAACAAGTAATTGTAAAAGATGTTAATTCAGAAAGTGGTTACAAAATTATCGATGTAAATGATTGGATTAATTATGATGAGGTTTTAGAAAGTAAAGTAAAACCATTGATTGATAATAAATAATTTGAAAAAATATAATCATCAGAATATATTTTCTGATGATTATATTTTTCTCATATCAAAAAACACTATTAAATTTTAATTTAATAGTGTAAACTAGATGGTAGCGGCAACAGGAGTCGAACCTGTGACCTTTCGGGTATGAACCGAACGCTCTAGCCAACTAAGCTATGCCGCCATATATAATTAATATCTATAAAGACAATAATAATTATACACTAACTGTTAATTATTGTCAATAATTTTTTTATAAAAATGTAATTTTTAAATTTTCTAAACATAGTATGTTATAGGTGATATATATGAATGAAACATATCCTTTTAAATTAATACCATTACCATATAACTACGATGCTCTAGAACCATATATTGATAAAGAGACTATGACGTTACACCATGACAAGCATTTCAAGAGCTATGTAGATAGCTTGAATTCAGCAATTTCACCATATCCTAAATACTATAGTTGGAGCCTTGAAAAATTATTAAAAAGTTTAATTTTCTTACCAAATGAAATTAAAGAAAATGTAAGAAATTATGGAGGTGGTGTATATAATCATATTTTGTATTTTGATGGGTTAAAAAATGTTGGTAGTAAAAACATGCCAGTAGGTAAACTTGCAGATAAAATAAATGAGCAATATATAAATTTTAATAATTTTTATAATATTTTTAAGAAAAAAGCATTAGAAGTATTTGGCTCAGGATATGTGTGGCTTGTATTAGATAAAAATAATAATTTAGATGTCATAGGGACATCAAATCAGGATACTGTATTAGATCTTAACTTATGTCCAATAATATTAATTGATGTGTGGGAACATGCATATTATTTAAAATATCATAATAAAAGAGATGAATATATAGACAATTATAGAAATATAATTAATTGAGATAAAGCAGAAGAAAGGTTTTTAAATTGTCTAAATAGAGAATCTACTTAAAGCTTTTTGCTTTAAGTAGATTTTGACATTTAGGACAAATTCCTTTTAATTCTAGTAAATGATTAGTTATTTCATATCCTGTAGTTTCTTTAACTTTTTTAGAAATTAAATCTATTGGGCAGTTTTTTATAGGAGTTATATTATGACAAATATTACAAACTAAATTATGTGTATGTGCACTATCATTAAGTTTATAGTACATTTTTCCATCATCAAAAATAATTTTATTTAATATTTTCTTATTTGATAGAGTATTCAAATTTCTATAAATTGTTGCAATATTTATTTTTTTATCTAATATATTATATATATCTTCTGCACATAAAGGTTCAGATGTAGATTCAAATGTGTATAATATTTTTTCTCTATTTTTTGTATTTTTTAAATTTACATTATTCATATACTCTTTTTTCATGTTATATTACTCCTAAAAGTTCTATTAAAAGACCAATTGATACACCAATTACATATATAAGTGCTAGTATTTTCAAATTTTCTTTTATATTTTTATTTTCTTTAAATAATATTACCATTCCAAGGCCTGAACCACTACTAAGACCAGCAATTATAGAGGCAAAAGAAATATTGCCGGATAAGAATAATTCTGTAAGTAATACTGAAGATGCGCAATTAGGAATTAACCCTATTAAACTGGCAACTATTGGTTGAAATACGCTTCCGTTCATTAATAATTTTGATAACATTTCTTCACCAATAACATAAATTAATGTGTTTAATACAAAAGCAAAAATGAGTATGAAAATAAATACATTAACGGTATGTTTTATAGCAGGTTTTAAAATGCCACCGTGTTTACAATCACAGTGAGAACATAGATTATGAATATGTTCTGTTGCATCTTTTAATTCTTCTTTTGGTGCGTGTTTTTTTCTAAATATTAAGTCTAGTATAAATCCAAAACATATTCCTATAATAAATTTTATTCCTATTATTTTTAAAAGAATAGATATATTTTCAGGATGTGACAAAAGTACAGGAATAGCTTCGTCTGAGGTTGTTAGAAATACAGCAATAAGAGTACCAAGTGTTATTACACGGCTGGCATATAGAGTTGCTGCTGTAACAGAAAAACCACATTGAGGAAATATACCAAGAGTTCCTCCTATAACTGGTCCAAATTTTCCAGAACTTTTTAATATCTTTTCTATTTTTTTTGAAGATTTATGTTCAATAAATTCAATAATTAAATAAGATAAAAACAGAAAAGGTAACATTTTTAAAGAATCAATTAAAGTATCTAAAATAACATCTATCATAATACACCTCATACAAATGCGAATAAATTGCATTTTAGATTATACTATTTTAGTAAAATAAAGTCAATGATATTATTGTAAATATTTAATAATATTTGATTTTTTTAACATATTATGTTAAAATTGTATTATGGAAAGGAGGTTTTGTTCATGAATATAGTTAGATTGAAAGTAAGAGATGAAAATAAAAATAAAAAAGTATTTTTAGTAATTCTAGCCATATTAATCCTTTTAATATTAATACTTGTTTTTAATCCATTTGGTAATATAAAAACTAATTTTCTGTCAAGGAAAGGAAAAAGTATGAATAAAACTCCTACTTATGAATCATTAAAGAACACCACTTTAGTTGGTGGTGTGAAATATTCTATACCAGTAATCACAGGAAAAGTCATTGTAAATAATGATAACAGCATGAATATAAAAGCTGAACCTGGTATGAGAGTAAAAAGTATAGATGATGGTATTATTTTTGATATTGGTACGAATGAAGTGTATGGAAATTATATAGAGATATCATATGCTAAGATAAGAAAAGAAGAAATATATGCTTTTTATGGCTATTTAGAAAAGCCTTTAACAGGAGAGGTTATAGTTGTTCAAGATGGACAAAAAATAGGTGAAGTAGGAGATAGAGGCTATATATTTTTTGAATTACGTGACAAGAATCATAATACTCTAAATCCTTATGAATATATGAATTTGGAAACTATAGGTTATTGACATTATATTAATTCGGTTGCTTTTTTAGTTGAAATGTATTAAAAAAGGGGCTGTAAAAAAAGTCCTAACGAAAAATGAGTGAAAAATTTTCACTC
>CAZTVT010000053.1:0-8932 GCA_964617175.1 uncultured Clostridium sp. | reverse complement strand
AATATACCACTCTACATAAACGTTATATATAGTTAAATATGTATAAATTGAGTCTAAAAAAGCCATAACTGGTATAACAAATAAATTTATTGGATTATACCTTTTTACATATTTTACACTTAACATTACTATTAATATGATAGAAATTATCAAAATTCCAATTCTTTCAAAATTCATTTTACATATCTTCCTCCAAATATCAGCATTATATATCATATTAATATATCTTTCAATAATATATATGTCCATTTGACACGTTTAGACAAAATTAGAATTAATTAGTGTTAAAAATTGACTATTAATACATTTTAGAGTATAATGTAGAGGTTAAATAATTAAGGGAAGTGAAAAATAATGATCAAATCTTTTAAAGGACTAGAAAATGTAAAAAGAATTCATATGATAGGTATTGGCGGTGTTAGCATGAGTGGTATAGCCATAATACTGCAAAAAGCTGGATATATAGTTACTGGTTCTGATAAAAACGAAGGTGATATGATTGAAATATTGATAAAATCAGGTATACCAGTATTTATAGGTTCAAATGCAGAACTTGTAAAGGATGCTGATATTGTCGTTTATACTTCTGCTATAAATCAACATGATCCTGAATTTGTACGTGCAAAAGCTTTAAATAAACCATTATATGAAAGAGCAAAATTTCTAGGAATGCTTCTTAACAGCTACACAACTCCTATATGTATATGTGGAACACATGGCAAAACAACAACAACTTCTATGGTATCATCTATTTTTATGGATGCAGGACTTGACCCAAATGTTCAAGTTGGAGGGAAATTTAAAAAACTAGATAATCTTAACTATAGGATTGGTGACTCTAATTATTTCATATTAGAATCTTGTGAATATGTAGATAGTTTCCTTAATTTTCCACATCAAACTGCAACTGTTCTTAATATAGATGAAGATCACCTCGATTATTTTTCTGGAATTGAAGAAATAAAAGAGTCTTTTAAAAAATTTATACTAATGCTACCTAAAAATGGAATATTAGTAATTAATAAAGATGATATAAATTGTATGGATGTAGTAAACGAACTTGATGAAGATTTATCAAAAAAGCAAGTAAAAATTTATACTTTTTCAATAGGAGATCCAACTGCTACAATATATGCTAAAAATATATCTTGTAATATAAAAGGATTTTATTCATTTGAAGTATCAAATGCAAAAAATAGTAATACCTATAAATTTTATTTAACAGTACCAGGAATTCATAATGTATATGATGCATTAGCAGCTATTACTACTTCATTTGCACATGGTATCTCATTTAAGAAAATGCAAAAAAGTTTAAATGAATTTTCTGGTGCCAAAAGAAGATTTGAATTAAAAAAAGAAATTGATAATAACATATTAGTATATGATGATTATGCTCATCATCCTACTGAGATTAAATCTACCCTTGCTGCAGCAAAGCAAAAAGAACATAAAAGAATAATTGCTGTTTTTCAACCTCATACTTTTTCGAGAACAAAAGAACTACTTAATGATTTTGCAACTGCTTTTACCGATGCAGATATTGCGATAATTGCCGATATCTATGCGGCAAGAGAAAAAGATGATGGTAGTATATCATCTAAAGACTTAGTAGATAAATTAATTAATAACAAAGTAAATGCTATCTATTTACCAACTTTTGACGAAATACAAAAATATTTAAAAGAAAATATGAAATCTGGAGACATTATTCTTACAATAGGTGCTGGAAATATCACACATCTTAGTGATAAATTATAATTTTTAATAGATCATTTAATATGGTCTATTTTTTTTTTTTGCAAAAATGCATTTTTTTCTTTCAAATCTATTGACTTTCTTTATTTTTTTTATTATAATATATTTGTTCCACAGCAGTGGGCCTTTAGCTCAGTTGGTCAGAGCACCCGGCTCATAACCGGATGGTCCGGGGTTCGAATCCCTGAAGGCCCACCATTTTTTATATATAATATTTGGGTAGGTGCCCGAGTGGTTAAAGGGGGCAGACTGTAAATCTGTTGGCTTCCGCCTACGATGGTTCGAATCCATCCCTGCCCACCATATAAAAAAACTGTGAAACTTAGGCAAACAATTACTTGTTTGCCTATATTTTTTTTGCAAAAAGTACGACCATTTTAATAGCCGTACTTTATTTTTATACATTAAATCTAAATACAATTACATCTCCATCTTTTACGATATACTCTTTACCTTCAAGTCTTATTAACCCCTTTTCTTTTAATGCATTCATAGAACCATATTGTTTTAACTCATTAAATGAAACAACCTCTGCCTTAATAAATCCTCTCTCAAAATCAGTGTGTATTTTACCAGCTGCTCCTGGGGCTTTTGTTCCCTCTTTAATAGTCCATGCTCTTGTTTCGTCTTTTCCGCATGTTAAGAAAGAAATAAATCCAAGTAAATTATAACTTGCTTTAATTAGTTTATCAAGTCCTGATTCATCTATATTGTAATCTTTCATAATTTCTTCTTTATCAGTTTCATCCAAGGTAGATAAATCTTCTTCAAGCTTAGCACATAAAGCTATTACTTGTGCATTTTCTCCTTCTGCATACTCTTTAACCAGATTTACATATTTGTCATCATTAATATTTGACATTTGCTCTTCTGAAACATTAGCAACATATATAACTGGTTTTATTGTAAGCAAATATATATCTTTTAGGACTTCTTTTTCATCATCTGACATTTCTAAAGTTCTTACTGGTTTTCCATTTTCAAGATGTTCCTTTACTTTAAGTAAAAATTCATGGTCTAATTTAGCTTTCTTATCTCCACTTTTAATCAGCTTCGCTACCCTATCTATTTTTTTATTAACTGATTCTATATCTGCAAAAACAAGTTCTAAGTTTATAGTTTCAATGTCATCAATAGGATCTATATTTCCATTAACATGAACAATTTTTTCATCTTCAAAGCATCTTACAACTTGAGCTATAGCATCAGTCTCTCGTATATGTGATAAAAATTTATTTCCAAGACCTTCACCTTTAGATGCACCTTTAACCAAACCTGCAATGTCAACAAATTCAATAGTAGCATACGTTGTTTTTGAAGAGTCATACATATTAGATAAAAAATCTACTCTTGCATCAGGTACTGTTACCATTCCAACATTAGGCTCTATAGTACAAAAAGGATAATTTGCACACTGAGCACCTGCTTTAGTTATAGCATTAAAAAGTGTGCTTTTCCCAACATTTGGCAATCCTACAATTCCTATTTTCAAATTAAACACTCCCTTTTTTACTATATTATTATACCAAACAATTTTTATAAGTCAAGTTAGAATTTATATTAACCAAACATATGGGACAAACATATTATATATTAGGTGGTAAAATGATAAATATTTCTTCACGTATTATTGACATTAGTGAAAACACAAGACCAAACGAAAAGATAGATAAAATTTTTAAAATTATTCTACACCATGCACCTATAAAAAACAAAAGTGGTATAAAAAACAGAAACTACATAAACAGTCTAAAAAATCAAGACAATATTTTTTGTTCATACCATTACATAATAGGATTAAATGGTGAAATAATTAATATTATTCCAGAAAATGAACTTGCAATACATACTGGTATACTTGAATTTGATAAACATAGTCTAGGAATTTGTATTTGCTATAATGAAAACAATAAAATTTCAGAAAAAACTATGCTCTCTTTAGAAAAATTATCAATACATTTAATAAAAAAATATTCACTTGACGCTACTTATGATTTAATACGTTGTTATGATATTATAAACAGAAGAAGTCCATCATTTTTTGTAGATAATCAATATTGTTATTTAGACTTTAAAGAAAAAATAATAATGCTCTCCTGATTTATACACCCAAAGCTTTGTTAAAGTAGCTGAATTTAAATTTATAGGAATTTTTATATTTAATAAAAACACCTCATGAAGATATAATTTAAAATATAGCTTACCATATAAATGATAATACACTTCTTTATAAATAAAATATCTCATCAATACTATGTAAGATACGAAAAATTTATATCAAATATTTTTGATGAGTGTATAAACAATATATTCTCAAATCTTGAAAATGGCATTTATCATTCTAAATACGAAGTTTATGAAAAAATATAGTTCAATATTATGTTCATATCAAAAAAACGAGTTAAAAATAAAATGTTTGGAATAAGCCTTGATTTCATCACCCATGAATAAACTACCCCGCTGCAAATAACGAGGTATTGCCTGCATGTCTTACTTAAATAAAGTAATATTATAAATATGCCCTTTATACATATTATTATAACTTTTTCCTTGATTCCTTACGTAGTTTTCTATTTTTTCTCAATAACATTTTCCCTACTGTTCCAATGCTCGACTCTATCAAAACATATTTTACCTTTTCTAAATTGAAATCTACTCAACTATATTTTGTAGGATATAGTGGTATAATAAACACTACATTATATATGTATATTTTTTCATTTTCGTTCTTACATCTTTTATCATAATTATTATACCACTTAGTTTAATACGGTATAAGTGCATAGAAATTTACTCAAAAAAATTAAATTTTAATTATATATATTAGAGTTAAAACTTTTGTCTATTTTTGACTATTAATTTTTCTTTACTTTTATATCATTATTAGATATAATATAGTTATTGTATTAAGAATCTATTCTATTTTATTCTATTATTTTTTATCTTAGAGGTGATTTTTTGTTTAAAAAGTTTTATATTTCTTTTGTGATATTTATATCAATATTTTGCATATTTTTTAATTTTAATAATAATAAATCAATTAATAATTTATCAAATGATACTAATAATAATTTATATTTTCCAATAAATTCAAGAAATTTTTCTTCATATTATGGATATAGAGAACTAAACGGAAAACAAAATTTTCATGACGGTCTTGATATTCCTGCTGTTACTGGTACCAAAATATATGCTTGTAACAATGGTGTAATAATAAATGCTTCTTTTATAAAAGGTTACGGAAATTGTATTATTATACTACATGATAATGGAACAAAATCATTATATGGACACTTATCTGAAAATTATATAATAAAAAACGGTGACTATGTAAAAAAAGGAGAAAATATAGGATATGTTGGCCCAAAAATTTTATCAAATGGTATATTAAATGGATATACTACAGGCTCTCACCTTCATTTTAGTATTTTTCTTTCTAATGGAGCTACTATTGATCCTTTAAGTTTTGACTATGAAAATAAATAATATATAATTAATAATACAAAAAGTATCCACTTTTTTAGCAGATACTTATATATTTCATTTTTATTCTTTATCTTCTTTATTTTCTTCTAATATTGAGAACTTAGATACAGATAATTCATACGCAGTTTTTTCTTCTACTGTAGCATCAGAATATTTCTTTTCATATTTTCTGGATTGTATTCTACCATTTAATTTTACTAATGTGCCAGTTTTAACATTTTCACAAAATTTAGCATTCCTTCCCCAAAGTATACAAGGTATATAATCAGATCTTTTATATGTTCTATTTACTGCAATAAGTAAATCTGTAATCTCTCTTCCCAAAGGAGTTTTCCTATATATAGGTGGTTTACATATATATCCAACAAAAGTTGCATCATTTAGAGTGATCATACTCTCATCTTCTAATATTTTAATCTCTTTAGTAAAAATAGAAAGTACTAATCTACTTTTTCCAGTTGAAGTCGGTTCGTTATATGATCTAAATTGACCAAATATATGAACTAAATTGCCTTCTTTTAGATCATCTAAATTTGTTACTCTTTCTGATATTATTACCGGTAATCTATCTGCAGATGAACTAAGTCTATTTGTTTCAATATAAAACTTATAAAATTTTTCATCGTACAACTCATGGCTAAATTCAATGTCAGATGCAATCTTTCCACCTATTTCAACTATATTATTTTCTAATTCGTTTTCCATTCAAAAACTTCCTCCTTTGAAACTTATATATTACTATTCTTATGTAAAAAACAAAAAATAATTACTAATATGTCCCTATTATACCATAATATTTCATTTTTGTAAATAGCTTATGTAAACATTTTCGCTATACTTTTAAGCTAAATAAATTACGCTTTTTGTTTTGTAATATCATCGTAATATTATTGTAACATTTATATATAGAATTTTTTTACTCAAAAGTATAATTATACTATATTACAAATATTATCTTTTTTGTGCTATTTCCTTTGTAAGTGTTTCCCAAGTATTACAACCTACTATTCCATCTTGTTTTAATCCCCTTGCTGCTTGGTATCTTATAACTGCATTTTTAGTATTATTTCCAAAAACACCGTCAATATTTCCCGCATTATATTCTAAAAAATTCAAAGCATCTTGAAGTACAGCCACATATACACCTTTACTCCCAATTCTTATTGTTGGATAACCTCCTCTTGCACAAGCAGGATTGGTTGCTCTTTTATCAAAATGTACCCAGGTAAGGATTGTTTTGGAAATGAAAATATACAATTGTTGAATTTGTTTGAATATTATGATAATATACTTATAAATAATAATTAATAAAAATGTATTTTTAAAAAGAATATAACATCAAATGAATATATATGATAATGAATTTAACAAAGCCAATACTGAAATAAAGAGTATAGAACCTAATAATACCATTATACAAAATTTTGAAAAACTATCAAAAAATGATGTAATTAGAAAGATTATAATAAAAAATATTTTTATATATTTAATAATAATTATAGTTGTGCTGTTGATAGGAATAGTATGTAAATATAGTATATCGCCATTGTTTAAAATTTGGTCATTATTTTTAATACCTATTTTATTAATGTTTTCTATTATGGAAGTATTTGATGCAGATAAGAAAAAATTTAAAATCGAAAATATTAATGATAGAATTATTATAAACGACAATGAAGAAGTTTTACATAATGATATAGTAAAAGTAAGTATAATAGAATATGTAGGTTTCTTAACAAATGAATGTTTTCGCAATCCTAATGTTAAATGGAGACCATTTAATGGCTTGGGATATGGAAGATATGAGCATAGAAAAGTTTTAATAATTGAATATAAGAAATTAAACGTTATAAAGAAAAGAAAATTTCAATTAAAATATGTAGATGATTTAAAATTGAAAGAATTTATAAAATTATTCAAAAATTAAAGAGTAACAATATCTATAAAGCAGGAATAGATGTATCCACACATCTTATATACAGCTTCAAAGCAAAGCTTTTAACTTGTGTCCATAAATTTAAATATGTATCCAATTTGGGTACATATTTTTTATACTTTTTTATCATATTTTTTAATGTTTTCTGTACTTTGCTGACTGTTAAGTATTGAAAGGATATATATCATAAGTACAAGTTCTTTAAGAATATGATGTATTAGGTGGTTTAATGGATAACATTGAAGTTGAATATGTATTTAACAATAACGGCATTACTTTAGATGACATTTTAACCTCTATACTTAATTCAAAGCTTAGGGTGGTCGACTTTGAAGAAGAAACTTAGTATAATTTATCTAAAGGAGTGTTAAAGTGGAATATAAAGTTGGATCATATGTAAGACTTTCTAGAGAAGATGAAACAAAAACTTCTAACTTTTCTGAAAGTATAAATAATCAAAAAGAATATATTTTAAAGTATATTTCAGATAACAATTTAAATCTATTTAATATCTATGTTGACGATGGTTTCTCTGGGACAAATTTTGACCGTCCACGGATTTAAATCATTAATTCAGGATATTGAACTTGGTAAAATTAATATGGTTATTACAAAAGATTTATCTAGACTTGGTCGTGACCATATAGAAACTGGAAACTTAATTGAAAAATATTTTCCAACTAATAATATACGTTACGTTGCTATAAATGATAACTACGATAGTTTAAAAGATGAATCTTCCGCAAATGATATGGCTCCATTAAAAAATGTATTTAATGATATGTATGCTAAAGATATTTCAAAGAAGGTACGAACTGCACTTCATACAAAACAATTAAATGGTGAGTTTATTGGAACAAATGCTCCAATTGGATATATTAAAGATACGAAAAACAAACATAAATTAATAATTGATAAAAATACTTCTTACATAGTTAAAAGAATATTTAAAGAATTCCTAGAAGGCAAACGGAATAAACACTATATGCAAAAATTTAATAAAAGATAATATACCTTCTCCTACAGGTTTAATTAATAATAAAAATTATGTACTTTGGAACGGAACAACAATTAGAAGAATTCTAAAAAATGAAGTATATATTGGAAATACTATTGGTCATAAGGTTAAAAAAATAAATTACAAACTAAAGAAACAAATAATGCTAAAGAAAGATGACTGGATAAAGATAGAAAACACACATGAACATATTATCTCAAAAAAAGATTTTGAAAAAGTACAAAATATATTAAATAAAAGGTCATATACCCCTAAATCTCGGTAAAGCACATTTACTTACAGGTCTTATTTATTGCAAAAATTGTTGCTCTAAATATACTTTTGTAAAAGGATATAAAAAAGCAAGTTATGCCATATGTAGAAATAAAAAAATGTATGGCAAGATGGTATGTGATTCTAAAAATATAAAAGAAGATATTTTAAATGAAAAAGTTTTAAACTCTTTAAAGTATATATTTTCAAAATATGCTAAAAAAGATTATATAGTAAATAATTTAGAATATGAGAATGAAAACAATATAAAAGAAACTTTGCTACAAGAAAAAGCAAATTTAGAAAAAAAGCTTTCTGAAAACAATAATATAAAATTTAATTTATATAAAGATAAAGCAAACAACATCATATCAGAAAAAGATTATATAGAATTTTCAAATAAACTAAGTAAAGATATTTCAAGTTTAGAAAATAGAATTAAATATATAAATGATGATATAGAAAAAATAACTATAAATCAT
>CAZTVT010000052.1:0-9180 GCA_964617175.1 uncultured Clostridium sp. | reverse complement strand
TATCTTCTGATTTTTCTTCTATTTTGTTTTCTTTAACAACCTTTTCTCTTTTTTGATAATTATTTCTTCTATTATTTTGTCTTGGTTTTCTTTCTATTTTATCTACGCCTTCTTTTTTAACTAATTCGTCCATTGTTTCAACTTCTTCATCAACTGGAGCTTCAGTTAAATTTCCTTCTTTAGCTTCTACTACTGCATCAGCTATTTTTCCAGCTATTAGACTAACAGATTTTACTGCATCATCATTTCCAGGTATAACATAGTCAACGTCATCAGGATTACAATTTGAATCTATAAGACCTATTGTAGGTATTCCTAATTTTCTTGCTTCTTTAGTACAAATGTATTCTTTTTTAGAGTCAGCTAAGAAAATAAGTGATGGAAGTTTATCCATTTCTTTAATACCTCCAAGGTTTGTGTTAAGCGTTTCCATTTCTTTTCTTAGTTTTATTACTTCTTTTTTTGGTAGAACTTCAAAAGTTCCATCTTCTTCCATTTTCTCAAGTTCAACAAGTCTAGCAATTCTTTTCTTTATAGTTGAAAAGTTTGTAAGTGTACCACCTAACCATCTACTGTTAATATAGTACATTCCACATTTTTCAGCCTCTTGTTTTATTGTCTCTTGAATTTGTTTTTTAGTTCCAACAAATAGAACAAGTCCACCTTTTGCTACAACTTTTTTTGTAAGATTGTATGCTTCTTGAACTTTTTTTAATGTTTTTTGCAAGTCTAAAATATATATTCCATTTCTTGCAGTATAAATGTATGGAGCCATTCTAGGGTCCCATCTTTTTGTTTGGTGTCCAAAGTGTACACCGGCTTCTAGTAATGATTTCATAGGTATAATTGCCATTTTTAAATTCCTCCTTCTTTTACTCCTCCACAGTTCTCTTCATCTTACTAATCCATAATGGAAGAAGTGTAAGACTCCCTCTGTGTGTGTATTATTGCTTGTTTGCACAAGTACATATATTATATCATAAAACCACCAACTAATCAATAGCTGGTGGTAATTTTTTACATTAATTTGTTGCCTATATAAATATGCCTGGTTCCAAATTCGACTTCACGATTTAGAATCTCTTCTAAATTCGCAATTACTTCTTTTTTTAATTTTTCGTTGTAAAAGAATGCATTACTCACTTTTACGTAAAAGTCGGTATTATGGCCATTCAAATTTATTTTTAAAGTAATATCCTCTTTTTTTGCAGGATCTTTTTTCTTAATTATTTGAATAACCTTCTCAGAAATATTCTGCATCCTTATGTTCTGTTTTGTAATTGTACTCATGGCGAGTCCTCCCTAAAAAAATATTTTTTCTCAAACAATATAATGAAAACCATCCATCTCAAGTTTGAGATTTATACAAAAATAAATAGCTATTATATTATATTACATAAATTGGTTTTTGTCAACTATTTTATGTATACTTTTTTGCTTTTTATACAAAAAAGGCTGAGATGCTTTAACATTTCAACCTAAATTATACAATTATTTTTTAATTAAATATTGCCTCAAATTCTTCACCGCTTATTTTTTCCTTTTCTATTAATATTTCTGCAACTTTATGAAGTTTATCAATATTTTCTTTTAAAACTCTTTCTGCATATTTATATGCACTGTTTATAATGCCACCTACTTCCTCGTCTATTTGAGAGGCTATTTTTTCACTGTAATTTCTTCCATTATTTTTTTCCATACCTAAGAAAACTTCTTCTTGGGTATCTCCAAAAGTAATTGGACCTAACTTTTCAGACATACCATACTTCATAACCATATCTCTTGCAATCTTACTTGCTCTTTCAATATCATTTGAAGCCCCTGTACTAATATCGTCTAAAACTAATTTTTCTGCAACTCTTCCACCAAGAAGCGATACAATACTTTCTTTCATTTCAGACATAGATCTAAAGCTCTTGTCTTCATTTGGTCTATACATAGTATATCCACCAGCCATTCCTCTAGGTATAATAGAAATCTGATGTACCGTATCGTGATTTGGCAAGAATCTTGATACTACAGCGTGACCTGCCTCATGATAAGCTGTTAATTTCTTCTCTTTTTCACTTATTACTTTACTTTTCTTTTCTGGACCCATCATAACTTTAACCATTGCTTCTTCTACATCATCCATATCTACTATTTTTTTATTCTTTCTAGTAGCAAGTATAGTAGCTTCATTTATCATATTTTCAAGGTCAGCACCAGAAAATCCAGCAGTATTTTTTGCTATAACTTTAAAATCAATATTTGGTGAAAAAGGCTTTTTCTTTGCGTGTAATTCCAAAATCTTTTCTCTAGCTCCTATATCAGGAGAACCTACAACAATCTGTCTATCAAATCTGCCAGGTCTAAGAAGTGCTGGATCTAGTATATCAACCCTATTTGTGGCAGCCATAACAATTACACTTTGTCTATCTTCAAAGCCATCCATTTCTACTAAAAGTTGATTTAAAGTTTGTTCTCTTTCATCGTGTCCTCCACCAACACCAGCTCCTCTATGTCTACCTACTGCATCTAATTCATCAATAAATATAATACAAGGAGAATGTGCTTTAGCTTCAGCAAATAAATCTCTTACTCTTGATGCACCAACACCAACAAACATTTCTACAAAATCCGAACCACTTATTGAAAAAAATGGAACATTTGCTTCACCTGCTACAGCTTTTGCAAGTAATGTCTTACCAGTTCCCGGATGCCCTACAAGAAGAATACCTCTTGGAATTCTTGCTCCCATATCATGATATTTTTTAGGATTCTTTAAAAATTCTGTTACTTCTTGAAGTTCTTCTTTTTCTTCATCAAGTCCTGCTACATCTGCAAATGTAACTTTTTTCTTTGAATTTTTATCTATCATCCTAGCTCTATTTTTTCCAAATCCCATTGCTTTGTTGTTACTGTCTGCAGTTCGTCTAAGCATAAATATAAATATAAACAAAGTACCAAGTAAAAGTAAAATATTAGGAATTAGTGGTCCTACCACTTCCCAAAAAGATGGTTCTAAAACTACTAACTCAAACTGTCCTTCAGCAAGCTTTGGTTGAACATCCTCCATAAAAGTAGTAGTAGATGGTATATTTACAACTCTAATAGAATTTTCTTCGTTTTTTAATTTTACATTTGCTGTTAATCTATCATTTGTTATCTCTACCTTTTCTACTGAGCCCTCATCAATTTTTTGAATAAATTCTGTATATGACATATCTTTTGTAATATTAGTATTAAGCATTGATATCATAAATATAGTAAGTCCTATAAGAAGTACATATGTAAGTAATGTTCCAAGCATTCCATTTTTCTTTTTTTTATTCATTTTTTCTCCCTTCAAAAATATTTGCTAATATATAACGGCCTTATCTTTTCCAAGAATTTCAACAGTGAATTTATTTCCTATTATATATTTTTTACCTTTTATATTATTCTTTAAAAGCTTATATATATCACTAATATGTATATTACTAATCTCATTTAAATTCCCAAGTTTAATATTAATAATTTCTCTTATACACCTAAAAGATATAGCAATATGACAATCAATAAGTATTCTACTTTTAAATACTATTTTATCTTTACTTTTAGTTATTATACATTCACTTAAAATATTATTTGTATATTCTTTTAAAAAATTCTCTTCATTTGTTAAAACATCTTTCATCCTTATAATATTATTTGAAAAATTACTGTTATATTCTTTTTCAATTAAAGGTATAAGTATATTTCGAATTTTATTTCTTAAATATATATTCTCATTATTTGTATTATCAAAACATGGTTTTAAGTTTTGGTATATATTATACTCCAAAATGTATTTTTTTTCAATAGTAAGTAATGGTCTAATAATATCATTATGCCAAAAGTTCATTCCTATTAAACCTTGAAGACCACATCCACGTATAATATTTAAAAGAATAGTTTCTACATTATCATCCAAATTATGTGCAGTAGCAATTTTGGTAGCTTTAGTTTTCCTCTTTATCTTATCAAAAAAATCATATCTTACTTTTCTTCCGCATGCTTCAACAGATAGTTTCTCTTTTTTGGCTAATGTCTCAACATCTTCTTTTAGATAATAAAAAGGATACCCAAGTTTATTACAAACACTTTCTACATATTCTTTTTCACTATCTGACTCTTCTCTTATCATATGATTTACATGAGCTACTATTAACTCATATGATATTTCATATTCTCGTGCAAATGTCTCTTTTAAATCATTAAGTATAGTAAGTAAACACATAGAATCAGGTCCACCAGATACAGCTACAACAATTCTATCATTATTTTGTATTAATTTATTATCTAATATGTTTTTTCTTACTTCATTTTTAATATTTGTATAAATATCTAATTTTTCATCTTTAATCATTCTTCAGGTCCCCTATATAAATTGGCAAATTTTGTATAATTACCAAGCCATGCAAGTTCCACAGTACCTGTAGAACCACTTCTATTTTTTGCTATAATTACTTCTGCAACATTCTTTTTTTCTGTATCAGCATTATAATAATCTTCTCTATGTAAAAACATAACAATATCAGCATCCTGCTCTATTGCCCCTGATTCACGAAGGTCACTTAACATTGGCCTATGGTCAACTCTTGATTCTGTAGCACGACTAAGTTGCGATAAAGCAATAACAGGAACAGAAAGTTCTTTGGCTAAAATCTTTAAAGATCTACTTATTTCAGATATTTCTTGTTGCCTAGATGAGCTTTTATTTTTTGATTCCATAAGCTGCAAATAATCAATTATAACAAGACCAATATTTTTCTCTAATTTTGCTTTTCTACATTTTGCTCTAAGCTCTGCTGAACTAAGACCTGGTGTATCATCTATATACAATGGTATTTCAGATAATCTACCACTTGCTTCTCCTAATTTTAGCCACTCTTCACTATTAAGGTCAGCATTTTTTACTTTCATGCTATCTACTTCACTTTCACTACAAAGAATTCTGTTTACCATTTGTTCTTTTGACATTTCAAGACTAAATATCATTGTTGGAACTTTTAAACTCTTTGCAACAAAAGTAGCTATATTTAATACAAAAGCTGATTTTCCCATTGCAGGACGTGCCGCAACAATTAAAAGATCTGATTTATTAAGTCCAGATATCTTAGAATCTAAATCTACAAAACCAGTTTCAAGTCCAGATACTTTATTCTTGTTTTGAAACATTTCTTCTATTTGATCAAATGTAGAAACAAGGATTTCTTTAATGCTAGCATATCCTTTAGAATTTCTGCTTTGCATTATATCAAATATATCTTTTTCAGCCTTTTCAACAAGAGCATCTACTTCTTCTGTTTGAGCATATCCTAGCTTTAATATATTATTTGCAGCTTTTATAAGCTGACGAATAATAGACTTTTCTTCTACAATCTTTACATAGCTTTCTATATTAGACGTTGTAGGTACATTATCAATAAGCATTGCTATATATTCTGTTCCCCCAACCTTATCTATAGTTCCTCTTAAAGTAAGTTGGTCTTTTAAAGTTATCATATCGATATGTTTCCCTAAAGAATATAACTCAAACATTGCTGCGTATATTTCTTTATTATCTTCTCTATAAAAATCATCTGCTTTTAAAATTTCTACTGCTGATATTACAGCATCTTTATCAACAAGCATAGAACCTAAAACTGCTTGTTCAGCTATAGTATCATTTGGTTGTACTCTATTTACTCCAATTTCATTTTCCATTTAAACACCTACAATCCAACAACTGATATTTTCACCTGTGCAATTATTCCCTCATATAGCTTTACATCCGCAGTATATGAGCCTAATTCTTTAATAGGAGTTTTCAAAGTTATCTTTTTCTTATCTATTTTAACATTATATACTTTGCCTATTTCATCTGCAACATCTTTTTCAGTAACACTTCCAAATAATTTTCCACCTTCTCCAATCTTATGTTTAAATTTTATATAGCCTTTTTCTAATGTTGCTTTTAATTTATTTGCTTGTTCAATTTCTTGCTCCTTTTTAAAACTAGCAGAATCATTTTTTGCCTTTGCCTCACTAATCGATTTATTATCAGCTATATTTGCAAGTTTTCTTGGAAGTAAATAATTTCTTGCGTAACCCTCACTTACTTCAACTATTTGAAGTTTTTTACCTATTCCTTTTATATCTTTATTTAAAACTACCTTCATATTTTTACTTCCTTTCTATTTACCTTGTTATATAATTAATAGTATAAATTGTAATTTATATCTGTAAATTAAATCTAATTAATTCGTCTATCGATATAATTTTTCTACTTCTTTTTTCTATATCATAATCAGCTTGAAGTAATGGATAAAAAGAAAATCCTTCATTCAGTTTTATATTCTTACAATCTTCTTTCCAAGTATTCCACCTAAATAATTTATAAAAATTATTAGTGCCTTGCGTATTATTCAATATCCAATCTAAAAACTGAGTATAATATATTTCTAAATTTTCCCATCTATTTGTATCAGGTGCAAAGTAATATACATAATCTTCTTTTATAGCAAATAATCCACCCAATACATCTTCTCCAATTAAAATATCCATAATATTGTCTTTATTGTACAAATTATTTTTTTCAATTATATTTATTTCTCCACATCCATAAATTCTTATCCAATTATCAATTGAAAATCCTCCAGAATTCATAAATTGTTCATAGAAAAATTTATCTCTAAATTTATTATACTTTTTTTCAAACTCATACACTATATTATTTTTGGTTTCTTTATATAAACATATATTATTTCTTTTTTCTAAATCTAAAAATAAATTTTCTGTTTTAATAATAATCACTCACTTTCTAATTACTCTATTAACAATTATATTTTATACTAAATTTTACGTTCAAAGCACTAAAGACTAGGCAACTTTTTAAATTAATATGTGTTAAATAAATAGTGGCAATCTCAATTTCTTTTGAATTCTCTTTAATTAGAACTTTTCCATTTCCACTATGTCTATCAAAAATTTCAATCAAACCATCAAAAATGAACATATCAAAAAAATTATTATAATTTATTTACTTCACGGTTTGTGAAATCTATCATACTATCCCTGCATGAATATATTTTTTATAAAAATAATCACATTGTTCTTCAGTAATATCACCATCTACAAAAGCACTGTTTACAGAGCCTTGTAATTCATTTACTAAGCAATCCAAATAGCTTACTTTATTTTTCATTCCTTCTTTTAATCTTTTTAAATCTTCTTCTAAATACTTTGGCAAACACTTTTCTAAAATTTCCTCATTATACATGATTATATCACCTATTTTTAATATTATTTTACACTCTTTTTTATATTTAGCTAAATATTTATTTGTAAAATTCCTTATTTTATCAACTTTTTATTCATTACCAAAATATTCATCAATACTTTGAGTAAGTTTTTCTTTTGCATCTTCTATAGTAACACCAGCAAGTTGAGCTCCTGCAAAAGTAAGGTGACCGCCACCCCCTACTTTTTCAAGTATAGCTTGTACATTTATATCTCCCATTGACCTACCTGAAATCATAACAATTTCATCTACTTTGCATAGAACAAAAGAAGCAAGTATTCCTGTTATATTTAAAAGTTCATCTGCAGCTTGTGCTGCTATTACCGGCATATCATCATAATTTTCTTCACTAGTAGATATAGCTATTTTTCCTTTTATTATTTCTGCATTTTTTACTATATCAACTTTTGCCACATAAGTAGCAAAATCATTTTTAAATATCTGTTTTACCTCTGTTAAATCTAATCCGTATTTCTTTAAAAATGCTGCGACTTCAAAAGTTCTAACACCAGTTTTAAAAGTAAAGTTTTTAGTATCAACTACAATACCAGAATATATGGCTTCTGCTTCAATTGAATTTAATTGAACATTATCTAAATACATTAATAGTTCCGTCACAAGTTCTGATGTAGATGATGCATATATTTCATGATATGTAAGTAAAGCATCATCAATAAATTCAGGTCCACGTCTATGATGGTCAATTATAACTTTTTTATCTATCATATCAGCTAAATCTTGATATGCAAGATATGACTTTTTATGAGTATCTACTATAATAAGCAATGAGTCTTTAAACTCTTGTTTTTTTATATCATCTTTAGTTATAAATACATTTTTATATCCATCTAACTCTTTTACTTTGTTTACTACCAACTTAGTACTACTACTAAATTTAGTATCTGTTAAAATAAATGCTTCTTTTTTTAAAGATTTAGCAATCTTATACACACCCACAGATGCACCTATACAATCAATATCTGTATTTTTATGTCCCATTATATATACTTTATCACTTTTTTCCATTAATTCTTTTAGAGCTTGAGCAATTGTTCTTGCTCTTACTCTACTAGTTTTTTCTAATCCTAAATTAGAACCACCATAAAAGTTAAATTTTTTATCTTTTTTTATTACGACTTGATCTCCACCTCTACCAAGTGCTATATCTAATGCAGAAGAACTTGCCATATATCTTTCGTCAAGTGCAGTTTCAGAATATGACATACCCAATGATACTGTTATAGGTAGCTTAGTTTTATCTGTTATGTTTTTTACTCTTTCTAATATTTCAAAAGTATTTTTTTCCATTTGATCAACATGTTGCTTTTCAACAAAAACAACATATTTATCTTTATCTAATTTATTTAATATTCCATTATTTTCACTAATCCATGTTCTTATTTCTTTTTCAATCATTGAAGATATTTCAGCTCTGTCAACACTATCCAAACCTTGCAAAGTTTCTTCATAATTATCAATAAATAATATTCCAACAACAACTTTTGTATCTTCTAAAGTTTGTTTAAGTTCACATTCTTCCGTTTTATCTATAAACGATAAAAGCATAACTTTTTCTTCTTTTATAGTTATAATATTGCCTATAACATCATATACATTGCCATTTCCAATATCTACAGATAAAATAGCAGAACCTTGCTTCTGACTTATTTGTTTTTCAATTTGAAGTGCACTATCATGTATAACTTCCAAAGGAATAATATGTTTTGCCATATTATTTTGCCATATTATTTTATTATGCTCTCCTACTATAACCATTGGTAAATCTATAACATTAAGTGAATTTTTTAAAATATTATCAAATCCATTTGATAGTTCATTTATTCTATAATTTCTATTTTTAAATTCCTTTACACATAGAAATATTATTAAAGCTG
>CAZTVT010000051.1:0-9397 GCA_964617175.1 uncultured Clostridium sp. | reverse complement strand
CCTTTGCATTTTATATCAATAATGATATAATGTTTAAATAAGATATATAAACCTAAACATATTTATACGAGGAGATACATATATGAAAAAGATGAATAGAAAAGAATTAAAGAAAAACTACCCTATTCTTAAAGTTAGATCTGAATTTTCTACAATGAAAATGTCTGGATCAGGTGCCCATAAGAGCAAAAAAGACTATGATAGAAAAAATGGTAAAAAAGAGATTAAGAAATATATGGATGATGATTATTAGCTATTAAAATAAGTAAAAAGCCTAACTTTTTTGTTAGACTTTTTATTCTATTCTATTATTAATTATTCTTCTACTTCCTCAAACTGAGAATTATATAGTCCAGCATAGAAACCATTTTTAGCAAGAAGCTCATCATGTGTTCCCTGTTCAACAATATCTCCATGATCCATAACTAAAATAAGGTCGGCATTTTTTATTGTAGAAAGTCTATGTGCAATTATGAAACTTGTTCTCCCTTTCATTAAATTATCCATAGCCGATTGTATTTGTTGTTCTGTTCTAGTATCAATTGAACTTGTAGCTTCATCAAGTATTAAAATCTTTGGATCTGCAAGTATTACACGAGCTATTGTTAAAAGTTGTTTTTGACCTGCTGATACATTACTAGATTCTTCATTTAATATAGCATTATAACCATTTGATAGTGTCTTAATAAAGTGATGTACATGAGCAGCTTTTGCAGCTTCAACCACTTCACTATCTGTGGCATCTTCTCTTCCGTATTTAATATTATCCTTAACAGTACCACCAAAAAGCCATGTATCTTGAAGAACCATACCAAACATTTTTCTAAGTTCTCCTCTGTCAAAATCTTTTATATTATGGCCATCTACAAGTATAGCACCGCCACTTACATCATAAAATCTCATTAAAAGTTTAACCATTGTAGTTTTTCCAGCACCAGTCGGCCCTACAATTGCTATTTTTTGTCCCTCTTTTACCTCTGCATTAAAGTCATTTATAATTATTTTATCAGGATTATATCCAAAATGTACATGTTCAAAATTTACATTTCCTTTTAATCCTTTTGTACTTACTTTATTTTTAGATATTTCTTCTTCATCTTGTTCCAAAAACTCAAACACTCTTTCTGCAGCAGCAACCATAGATTGAAGCATACTAGAAACTTGAGCAATTTGATTTATAGGTTGAGTAAATTGCTTATTATACTGTATAAAACTTTGAATATCTCCAACTGTTATCTTTCCATTTAATGCTAAATAACCACCAAGTATTGCTACAGCAACATATCCAACATTTCCAACAAAATTCATTATAGGGTGCATAAGTCCAGATAAAAACTGTGATTTCCAAGCCGAATTATATAATTGTTTATTTGCTTTTTCAAATTCTTTTATAGCAGCTTCTTCTGAATTAAAAGCTTTAACAATTGTATGCCCACCATATATTTCTTCTACTTGACCATTAACATGACCTAAAAAATCTTGCTGTTTTTTAAAGTATTTCTGAGATTTTCGTACTATTAGTGATAAAATAACAACAGTGATTGGTAATATAATAAGTGAAACAATTGTCATAGATACGCTAATAGAAAACATCATAATAAGTATTCCAATTAATGTACAAATTGAGGTTATTATTTGTGTAATACTCTGATTTAAATTTTGTGATAATGTATCTATATCATTAGTAACTATTGATAATACTTCACCATTTGTCTTTTTATCAAAATACTTCATTGGCAATTTATTTATTTTTACTGCTAAATCATTTCGCAATTTATATGTAAGTTTTTGTGATACAGAAGTCATTGTAAATCCCTGAATAAATGAAAATATAGCACTAACAACGTAAAGTATTAATAATGTAATTAGAATGCCTGCTATTTTTGAAAAATCTATTCCGTTTCCACCAGAAATTTTTCCAACTAAACCATTAAATATTTCAGTTGTAGCGTTTCCAAGTATCTTTGGACCAACTATTGAAAATATTGTACTTCCAATAGCAAATATTATTACAATAATAAGTTGTATTTTATATTTTGATAAATAATTCTTTAATAATTTTTTTGTTGTTCCTTTAAAATCTTTTGCTTTTTCTACAGCACCTTTAGGGCCTGGTCCTCCTCCCATTGGAGGTCTTCTTTTATTATTTGCCATTTTCTAATTCCTCCTTTGAAAGTTGTGATAATGCAATCTGTTTATATATATCACATGTTTTCATTAATTCATCATGATTACCAATACCAACAATTTTACCTTCTTCTAAAACAATAATTTTATCAGCATCAAGTATAGTACTTATTCTTTGTGCAACAATTATAACAGTTTTGTTTTTTGTCTCCTCTTTTAATGCAGCTCTAAGTTTACTATCAGTTTTTAAATCAAGAGCAGAAAAACTGTCATCAAAAACTAATATTTCTGGATCTGGAGCTATTGCTCTTGCAATAGATAAACGTTGTCTTTGACCACCTGATACATTAGTTCCACCTTGTGATATTTCTTCATCATATTTTTTAGGTTTACTTTCTATAAACTCAGTAGCTTGTGCAATATTTGCAGCTTTAATCATATCTTCATCTGACATGTCTGGATTTCCATATTTTATATTTGACTCTATTGTTCCTGTAAATAAAATACCTTTTTGCGGTACAAAGCCAATCTTTTTCCTTAATTCTTTTTGAGATACATTTTTAATATTTATACCATCGATTAATAGTTCTCCACCTGTAACATCATAAAATCTTGGTATTAAATTAACTACAGTAGATTTTCCGCTTCCTGTACTACCAATTATTGCAGTTGTTTTTCCAGGTTCTGCTGTAAAAGTTATATCTTCTAATATTTCAGTATCAGCATCTGGATATCTAAAAGATACATCTTTAAATTCAACAAGCCCCTTTTTGTTATCATCAAAAGGAACAGTATCTTTTTTATCTTTTATACTTGGATCTTTATCAATTACTTCATTTATACGCCTTGCAGATACAGCTGCACGGGGAAGCATAATAGAAATCATTGATATCATTAAGAAACTCATAACAATTTGCATAGTGTATTGAATAAATGCCATCATATCACCAACTTGCATAATTCCACTGTCAATATTATGACCTCCGACCCAAACAATAAGTAACATAATTGAATTCATTATAAACATAAGAAGAGGCATCATCATGCTCATTGATCTATTAACGAATACATTGGCCTTCATTAATTCTTTATTTGCTATGTCAAATCTTTTTTCTTCTTTTTTTTCTGTATTAAATGCTCTTATTACAGGAAGTCCCGTAAGTATTTCACGAGATACTAAATTTAATTTATCCATTAAATCTTGTAATTTTTTAAATTTAGGCATAGTAAATAAAAATAAAGTTCCAACTATTCCTAATATACAAAGTATTGCAAGACCTATTATCCATGCCATAGAGGTATCACTATTTGCAAGAACACGTATAAATCCACCAATTCCTATAATTGGTGCATATACTACAACCCTAAATAACATTGATATAAGCATTTGAATTTGTTGAATATCATTAGTACTACGGGTTATTAAAGATGCTGTAGAAAATTCATTAAATTCCTTTGTAGAAAAGCTTAATACTTTTTTAAATACTTTATCTCTCAAAGTATTTCCAAGTTTTGCTGCAACTCTTGAAGATAATAACATAATTATAACTGCTGAAGCCATACTAATAAAAGCAATTCCAAGCATTTGCAAGCCAGCTAGTAATATATAATTACTCTGTATTTTATTAACATCTATTCCAAGCAACTTATACTCCTCTTTTATAGAAGCAATTGCAGATTGATCTATAATAGTTCCTTGCATTTTATCTATTTCTGAACTTAAAGTTTCAACGACTTTATCAAAATTTTCTTCGGGCATTGTTTTTAACATATCAGTAAGTGCCATATTTTCAAATATAGCTTTTTGCTCGTTTGGAATATTTGTTAAAATTTGTTCCTTAATTTTATTAGATATTTCTTCATTTTCTATTAAATATGACTCAACTAAAGGCTTCTTTATCATATTATCAAGATTTTCTTTTTCTTCCTTATTTAGTTTATTTACTACATAAACATCCTCATTCTCTAGTACAGGATATCTTTTTAAATAATCATCATATTTTTCTTTACTAGTACTATCTTTCGAAACTAATGTATAATTTGATAATATTTTATCATCATCATTAGTAAACATTAGTAATTTATCCATTTCAGTTCTTCTAATAGCTTCAGGGCTCAAATTTTCTATTCCTCCCTGTTGAATGCCAATATTTACTATTTTTGAAGTATAATTAGGAAGTTCAAGATCAGCAGCGGCTTGAACACAAAGAAGTATAATTATAACTATAACTGACATCCAAGTTTTCTTCAAATACTTTAATACTTTTAACATCTACTTTCTCCTTTATTAAGAACTATAAATACTCTTGTTTTTTTTATTAATCTAATAATTTCATTTGTATCATTTTTTCCCATATATTTAATATATTCATAAAGCATGTTTTTTAATTCATTATCAACTTTTTCAGTAAACCTTCTTCCTATATTAGATAAACAAATATATTTCTTCTGTAACTCTCATCTATTTTTCTTTCTATAAAACCTCTTTTTTTAAAGAGATGAAATTATTGGAGTAATTGTAGAAGGAGCAAGTTTCATTTTATCACGTATAATTGATAATGATATTTTATCATCTTTATTTAAATTGTGAATTATAAATAGCACCATTCTTTCATTATGTGAAAGATCATCTTTTGTAAACATGTAACTAAAATTTGTTCTTTTTTAATTACTAAATTCATCTAATAATTCATATACTAACTCTTCATTTTCCATTTTGCACCTCGATATTTTTGATACCGAAATATTTTAACACAGAAGCTTTTGATTGTAAATATCTTTTTGGTGAAAGTTTAGTGAAATCAATATATAATAACCAAAACTAGAATTATAATGTAAATTTTTATATAAAAATAATTCTATAAATATAAATTGATATTATATTTATAGAATTATATAAAATTAATACTTTTTATCTACGATTGAATTATTAGTAACAAATATTTATATAAAAAGAGCGATCCAGTTATAATACAAATTAATCCTATACTTATTATCCAAATCGTATCAGTATCAGTTCTTTTGCATGCAATTTCTGGATTTTTAGCATCATATTTTATTTTTATTACCTTTCCTATTTTAGATTTAAACCAAAAATCATCACCAGTTTCAGTAGTAAAAGTATATTTTTTATTATCAACATAGTATTCTATTACAGGATAATAAAAATAATGTCTACTTCCGTCACTATAACTAGACGTCACTTTATAAGATTTAACTTTTCCATCTGTTATTACAAAATTTTTATAAAAATTAAATTTAATTAAACGCTTTATCACCTTATACAAAGTACTTATGCCAATAATAATTGCTCCAAAAAGAAGAAAACTCGAAATACCAACTCCTAAAAAAAGCTCTGCACTCAAATTTGCCCCCCTTTTTATCTTAATAATTTATTAATTTCTTTTTTAAATTCATTTATATCTTTGAATTGTCTATAAACAGATGCAAATCTTACATATGCTATCTCATCTAACTGTTTTAATTTTTCTATAACCATGTCACCTATTTTTGTAGAATCAATCTCTTTTATCATCATATTATTAAGTTCTGCCTCTATTTCATCTGCAGCCTTTTCTATAGTTTGAGTAGAGACGGGCCTTTTTTCACAAGATCTAAGCATTCCGTTAATTATTTTTGTTCTATCAAATTGTTGTCTTACACCATTTTTCTTTATAACCATAATTGGTGTGTATTCAATTCTCTCATACGTAGTAAATCTATTTTTGCAATCTAAACATTCACGTCTTCTTCTTATTGAATTTGATTCTTCTACCATTCTTGAATCAATAACTTTACTTTCTTCACAACCACATTTTAAACAATGCATACATATCTCCTTTTTTAAAATTCATGTTCAATAATCCTATTTTCTTTTAAACTATTTTTAACATCAATTGCTCTTTGATTTGTACTTCCTCTAAATTTAGCTTTTTCACTTTTAAGTGCAAGCTCAAACTTTCCATCAATTAAAACATCTGTTAATTTTAATAATTCTAAAAATCCATTATTTTCATCTGCATTTTTTAATAAATACTCATATTTAAATCCTGTGTATGTCATAACCGTATATCTATTTAGATCAAGCAATGACAAAAGTTTTACCAATTTCTTGGCTTGCATAAAAGGTTCTCCTCCACTTAGAGTTATACCTTTTAAAAGTGGATTTTTCTTTATATCATCTACTAAAGTTGTAATACTCTCTAATTTTCCACCATTCATATCATGTGTCTCTGGATTATGACATCCTTCACAATGATGAGGACAACCCTGGGTAAAGATTACATATCTAAACCCCGGGCCGTCAACTGTAGATTCTTTTACAACTCCAGCTATTCTTATTTTGTCATCATCTACCATATTCAATTTCTCCTATTAACAACAAACACCATGTTTTACTCTATCATGTTCTTCTGAACGTTTTGCATTATTAAATCTATCAACAGTTCCTACCAAATATCCTGTTATTCTTCTTATTCTCTCAAAAGGTACACTATCAAAAGTATATTCCATATCTACATAATCTCCATCAATTTTTAAATCTAAACTAGCGATTTGTTTTGTAGGGAATTTTTCTCTTAAATAATCAACATAAGAGTCAATCTCCTTTTGTTCCATTTCTCCACCAATAACATTTACTTTCATACATAAAACCTCCTTAATATATATTAGCAATATCTTGCTAATTAACAAAAACTTTCTAAAGATGCACACTCACCATGTGTAACAAATCTTTTTAATCTTTCAGAACACTTATTTTTATCTTCATATTCTTTTCTTCCACAATGTGGACATTTATCCTTTATTATTCCAGTATAACCACATATTGGATCTCTATCTACTGGATGGTTTATAGCTCCATAACCAATTCCATTTTCTTTCATACACCTTACAACCGCCTCAAAAGCTTCTAAATTCTGTGTTGGATCTCCATCAAGTTCAATATAACTTATATGTCCACCATTTGTTAAATTATGATAAGGTGCTTCTATTTTTATTTTTTCAAATGCAGGTATTTTATAATAAACAGGGACATGGAATGAATTTGTATAGTACTCCTTATCTGTCACACCTTCTATAACTCCGAATTTTTCTCTATCAATTCTTACGAATCTACCAGATAATCCTTCTGCAGGTGTTGCAATAAGTGAGAAGTTAAGACCTCTTTTTTCTGATTCTTTATCCATCCTTTCTCTCATATGAGATACGATTGAAAGTCCTAACTCTTGAGCCTCTTTTGACTCACCATGATGTTTTCCTATTAAAGCTTTTAAAGTTTCCGCAAGTCCTATAAAGCCAGCAGTTAGAGTACCATGTTTTATTACTTCTCTTACTTCATCTTCTGGGTTTAATTTTTCTGAGTCAAGCCATACTCCCTGTTGCATTAAGAACGGATAATTTTTAGCTCTCTTTTTAGATTGAATTTCAAGTCTATCAAGTAATTGCTCAATAACTAAATCCATTTTTTCATCAAGCATTTCAAAAAATTTATCTACATCTCCTTTTGCAAGTATTGCAAGTCTAGGTAAATTAATTGAAGTAAAACTTAAATTTCCTCTTCCACAAGTAACCTCACGTGTTTTATCATATACATTTGTCATAACCCTTGTTCTACAACCCATATATGATATTTCTGTATTATAATCTCCCTCTTTATAATATTGAAGATTAAATGGAGCATCTATAAATGAGAAGTTAGGAAATAATCTTTTAGCTGATACTTTACAAGCAAGTTTAAATAAATCATAATTTGGATCTCCTTCATTATAATCAATTCCCTCTTTTACTTTAAAGATCTGAACAGGGAATATTGGTGTTTCACCACGACCAAGTCCAGCATCAGTTGCTAAAAGCACATTTTTTATTGCAAGTCTTCCTTCTGGTGTAGTATCAAGTCCATAATTTATTGATGAAAAAGGAACTTGTGCACCAGCACGAGAATGCATTGTATTCAAATTATGTATGAAACCTTCCATTGCTTGATATGTTTCTCTATCAATTTCAATATCTGCATATTTTTTAGCAAAATTTTGAATTCTTTTAGCTCTAGTATCACCAAACTTTCTTCTAAGTTCTACTCTTTCATATTCCATATATCCACTAGTATTTTCTAATGTTGGAACAACACCCTTTTCTTTTTTTATTTTTGTCATTACTTCTTTTGCTACTTCTTCTGAACTTTCTATATCAGAAAGCAAATCAATTGTCTTCTTTAGAGATGGTATAACCTCTTTTTCAGTTTTTAATTTGTTTATAATTTCATTTGCAGTCTCTCTGGAATATTTAACTTCTTTTAGCATTTTTACAACTGACTCTAATACTGGAACTAAATTTTCTTCTTTTTCTATTTCATTTACAATATTTTTAGTTAATTCATCAGAATTTTCAATATCTGTTAGAAGCTCTATTGCTTTTTGTAAATTTTTAGCATATAGTTTCTGATAAGATTTTCTTATTCCTTCTGCCATAGCATATTCAAAATTAGGAATACTTTGACCTCCATGTTGATCATTTTGGTTAGATTGAATTGCTATAGCTGCAAGTGCTGCATAACTACCTATACTTTGTGGTTCTCTTAAATGACCCTCACCTGTACTAAATCCATTATGAAACAATTTTATTAAATCGATTTGACAACATGTAGTTGTAAGTGTTAAAAAATCCAAATCATGTATATGAATATCTCCATTTATATGAGCTGATGCATGGTCTTTTTTTAATACAAACATTTGATAGAATTTTTTTGCGCCTTCAGAACCATACTTTAACATTGTTCCCATAGCTGTATCAGCATTGATATTTGCATTTTCTCTTTTAACATCACTATCTTTTGCATCTTTAAATGTAAGTTGTTCATATATTTTCATTATTTCTGAATTCATTTCTCTTTGTCTTGTTCTTTCAGATCTATATAAAATATATGCTTTTGCAGTTGCTGCATGACCTTCTTCTATTAATATATGCTCTACTGCATCTTGTACTTGTTCTACTGTAGGACAATCATCTTTTTTATTTTCTTCTACAAATTTACATACCTTTGTAGCAAGTTCTTCTGCTTCTTCATAATTATGACCTCCTACAGCAACTGCTGCTTTGTAAATAGCCTTTGCTATTTTTTCAACATTAAAAGGAACTTTTCTTCCGTCTCTTTTAATTATCATAGTAATCATAAAAATACCACCCCTTGTGTTTTCTTAAAAATACATATACAATATATTGTGTTTTTCTGAATATGATTATAGCATTAAGAAAATTCCTTGTCAACACTTTT
>CAZTVT010000050.1:0-9417 GCA_964617175.1 uncultured Clostridium sp. | reverse complement strand
GCCAATTCTTCTCATTTTCACTTACTTTATCTTCTACGTATATTAATTCATCTTCAGTTATTACAAACTTTCCATCATATTTCTTGTTAAAGCTTGGTATGTAATTCTGGATTTCTTCAAATGTTGTTGCATTAAATTTATTATCCCTCTGTCCTGCTTTTTTTGTATAATCCTTTGATATACTTAATGCCAAATCATCTTGAAAACTTCTCACATCTTCTTTAAATTTAGCCTCATTTGCACTCTCTACTGGATTATTCTTTCCTACTGTTAATATCACCGCCGCTGCTAATATTATTATCACAATAATTGTAACAATCAACACAATCAGCGATATCCCTCTTTTCTGAGTTAGTTTTGTAAAATTTTTCTTTAACTCAGATTTTTCCTTAAATTCCATATATCTTTTCTCCTCTCTTTCTTTAGTTTGCTCTTTTACATTTTATCATATACTATTTCTTTTTTGTATATTTTATTTTTTTGATGTATTTTCTAGTGTATACTAATTTTTTTAAGTTAAGTCTTTTATATCAATGAAATTAGTTATAGTTTTACCAGCAAAAAAACAAATAACCTACATTTTATATTACGCTTATCTTAGTTTTTTAGTATATACCATACTTTTAACATGTACAGTATATACTAAACAAAAAAAAAAACGCAAGCCTACATAACAAATTTATTTTATCTTTTTTGTTACATATTAGTTACGTTTTCATTTCACTCTTTTTGCTGAATTGTCAGCAGCGTTTTTGCATAACTACACTTTTTAGTAAAATAGTAAAAACACATGCTATAATTCCAATATTTTCCAACTAAATTTTATACATTTTATAGAAACTATATAGTAAAAACAACATTTCTCTTTTTCATACATATTATTTTACGCTTTGCAAATCGCTATAGATCTTGTGACAAATCTAATATACTTCATTTACTATGTTTAAATTTTCATGATAATATACTTTTAAAACCTTAGAATTCTCTATTTTTCCTTCTATAACAGTTCTCATTTTATTTCCTCTTATTAAAATCTTCTTCTCCGTTTCATTTGAATAACCGACAATATAATAATGATGTCCAACTTTAGAACCATGTCTAGTGCTATATCTATATGGTTCATCTTTTATAAATACATTACTAAGTACTACCTCTTTTTGTCCTTTTATTATATCCTTACTTCCTAAATACACATAATTTACTGTTTTAAATAAAACAAAAAATCCTATTATCACTATTAAAACATCTGCTAAAGTTACTCTGCCGCCTTTCACATGTAAATTAAAAAAACCTTTTATACCTATTTTTATAAACCAAACTCCTATAATTACAAACGGAAGATATATCATTACTATTCCTAAAGGAATAGATATTTCCGTATGTATAGCATTTGCCATAATCGAACCTATAACAAGCGATAAAACAATACAAATTATACAAATTATACAAATATAGGTACTTATACTTTTTTTAAAATTCTTTTCCTTATTTATAATATTATTTTTTTCATATGTTCACCCTCTTTTATTTATACTTAATCATCGCTAAAAATTGTATAGTAACTCCGAACTCTTTAAACAAGAATTCAAAATTAAACATATACCTTTTTATTTATTGTATCATATATGTCAAATTTTAATAGTATAATATTCAACTTCTAATTTGTATATAATTACTGTAAAAAGCAAAGTATTCGCTTTTTACAGTAATTGTATATTTTACTATAAGGCAAATTGCACGTACAATCCTATAATTCTTTTATTAGTTACATTTTTATGCACATCTTATTTCATTTCTTAATTTATATAACATAACAACATTAGGAATTACCATAAGTGCATTTGCAATAGATGAAATACTCCATATTACTTCAATTTTAGATACTGAACCTATAAAAACACACACAATATATATTAATCTATATACTCTAATACTTTTTTTATTTCCCAAAGAAAGATACTTAACTGCAATACTACCATAAAAACCTGAACAAGGTATGGTAGATATCGCAAATACTACTATCATAAAAATAAAAATATATTTTCCAAAAGGAAGTATAGAAAATGAATAATTTGCAATTAATGCGGGATTAGTTGTTAGTTTATACATACCGCTTGCTACAAATATAATTCCAGTAATTGTACATAAAAGTACCGTATCTATAAATACACTAGTAGAAGATATAATTGATTGCTTTTTTATATCCTTTTCTCTTACCAACGCATCAAATATTGGAGATGTTCCCATTCCAGCTTCATTTGTAAATAACCCTTTTGAAAGTCCTGTATTCATTGCTTTTACCATTACACTTCCCAAAAGTCCTCCTGCACAAGATTTTATATTAAAAGCTTCTTTTATTATATATATAATACTTGGTATTATATTACTTCTATATATATATATTAATACAAAACATGATAAAAGATAAACAAGTGTAGCTATTGGTATTAATACACTACTTATATTTGATATTCTTCTTTCATTTCCAACAAGTGCATAAGCACATGGTATTACTATGAATATTGCAAGTACAAAAACATTTATATTAAAATTTGAAATCACACTAGATGATATAGCGTTTGATTGTATCATTGCTCCCATTCCAAGTGTTGTACATATTAAAAATATACAAAATAATTTTGCAAGTAGTGGTCTTTTTAATTTATCTCTTAAAACATACATAGCACCACCATAATATTTTCCATTTTTATCCTTTTTTCTATATTTTAATACTATATATGTTTCTGCATACTTAGTTGCAATTGCAAAAATACCTGATACAAATATCCAAAAAACACTGCCTATTCCTCCTATAGTAATTGCTGAGGCAACGCCAATAATATTACCTGTTCCAAGAGTAGAAGCAAGAACTGCCATTAAAGACTTAAATGAGCTTATTCCCTCTTTTGTATTTTTTTTATCACTTGCAAACATATATTTTATACCTTTTAAAGTAAATTTTTGTGGAAATTTAAGTTTAAATGTAAAATATATATGCGCTCCCATAAGCAAAAAAACAAGAGGTATGCCACAAATTATATTCTCTAAATTAAAAATTAACTTTACCATTAAATCACCATCACTAATATTTATGCTAATACTAAAAAAATTTGACAAAAATCTAATTTTGTAATATAATAATTATGTAAATTTTATTTCTATTTACAAATAATTATTTTTAAAGGAGTATTTTTTATTATGCAAAAAAAAATAAGCTTTTGCTTCCTAGAAGGAGAGCCAGCATTGTATTTGAGGGAAAACAAAAGTTATCATTTATTGAGTTATAATTATGATGAACTATTAGAACTCGTAAAAGCTGAACTGACAAAAAAGGAATTTAAAACCAGACCTCAATGGAAGCTTGTAGTAAATATACTTTCAGAACAATTTAAATGTTCTGCAGGATATAATTCAAATTTAAACAAAAAAGAAATGGTAAATCCTGATTGTTTTGAATCTCGTTTTACCAGAGATATCACTAGTTTTCTAGATAAGACATTTAGACGAGGTCTTACACCAGAAGAAAAAATGGCAAAAGCCAAAGCAAACGAAAAAAAAAGAAAAGAAAACGTTGAAATGGATTTTTTCTTTGACTCTCTTTATAAAAGAAAAAGAAGAATTAGAAGAAGAAAATAATATTTTCACCCACTAACAAAATTCGTTAGTGGGTGCTTTTTTAAACTTTTTTTAACTTTGTAACAATTATTGTCACATCATCTTTTAATACATTTTTATTTTCTCTTAAAACTAATTTATATAACTCATCTGATATTATTTTAGGAGATTTATTTACATCAATATTCTTTAAATAATTAGTAAAATAATTATTAGTAATATCAATATTATCGGCTACAACTCCATCGCTAATTTGTATTACAATATCATCATTAACTAATTTTCTAGTTATTGGCAAATAATCCGGCATGTCTGATATACCAATAGGTATATTCATATTACTTATAGTTATTACCTTCCCTTCATGAATAATATACGTTGGTGCTGAACCAAGCTTTATATACTCAGCTTCTCCGGTTCTTAAATCTATTATCATATTATCTAAAGTAGATGAATTGCTATCATTTGCTTTTAATTTAATTACACTATTTATAATTTCAATAGCACTATTTTCATTAAATCCACCTGAAATAAGTCTTTCTAGCATATCGATTACCATTCTAGATGATTTAGATGCTCCTCTTCCACATCCCTGACCATCTGATATAACACTTAAGTATTTTAAATCTGGTAGTTCTTCTATTAAATATGAATCTCCTGATATTTCTTCTGAAGATTTTGGAACATTTATTATACTACTTTGAACTTCAAAATCAGGTTTTGATACAAGTTTTATTTTTGATTTTTCACTCTTACTGCTATTAAGTATTAGTTTTACAACCATAGGTCTCTCTAATATATTGCTTGCAATTGATATTATTTCCTTTTTTTGTTTATCTATATTATTTAATATATTTGTAACAAAAGTATATTCTACTGATGAGTTTTCTTCTTTAAATTCATCTTCATATACTAAGTATCCATAAAATTTTAATTCTTCTCTTAGTTTTTCTTGTTTTTTATCTATTTTTATTATATCGCTTTTAATATTTTTAGAAATATTAGATAATATCTTTGAAACTTCTTTATACTGTTTAGAAAGTTTACTGCTATTTTGTTTTTCTTTTTCTTTTAAAATTCGCATAAGTTTCATACTATTGTACACTTCATATATATCTTTTATCATATCATTTGAAAACTCACAATTAAAGTCTAACATTTTTTCACTTATAGCTTCATTATTTTCAAGTTTATTTGCAATATAATCTACTACTAATTCAAGTTTTTCTTTATTTAAACACTCTTTTCTTCTAGTACATCCTAAACATTTTTCATTAATTGTATTTTCAATATATTTTTTTATGACTTCCCTAGTTTCATGTTTATCTTCATCACTAACATCAACCACTACGCTTGCTATACTATCAAATACATCAGACACAGCTCCTATTTTTTCTCTTACACTAGAACTACTATCAAGCATATTCTGATAAGCTCCATCTAATGTTTTGTTTTTATTAAATATTCTATCTAACTTACTTTCTAAAATTTTAGGCATAAAAAGAAGAACAACTGAAGAGATAACAAGTTCACTTACTCTCATAGTAAGTTCAGAAAATCCATTAGCATAATATGCTATGTATAAATTTCCAACAATAAAACCAATTACAACTCCTATTTTTCCAACTTTAGAAAGTATCCCTGAAATAAATCCACTAAAAGCTAAAGTTACAACATATGTCATATTAACATTAGCTATAAGAGTTAAAATAAGGCCAATTACAAGACCAGCTGCTGTACCTGATACCCAGCCATTTTTCCAACCAAATATAAGAACTAAAATCAGTATTAAAATATTAAATACTGAAAATTGCAAAATCATTACATCTTTAAATATAGTAAGAGCTATTGCAAGGACAAGAATCATTGAAATGCTTTCCTCTTTAGAAAACACATAACCTTTAGTTATATTAGTAAGTACATATACTCCTGAAACAAATAAAAAATAAAGTATTAAACATACTGCTATATTACTAAGTATTGCAAAAAAATCAGTTACTAAAGTACCATTAATGATATTGTATCCTAATTCTACTACTAAAAGTGATATCATAAATTTAATAAATACACTAAATTTCCTACTAACACCTTCTATGTTTATTATAACTGTAATTAAAGTAAACACTATAAAAAATGCTAGTAATTTAATCAGAATTCCCCAGGATACTGTTTGTAATAAAAGTCCAGCAATTGATGATAATAATACTAATATAAGTGGAACATTAAAAACACTCGCAACACCAAAAATTACAATTGAAAATGGTGTGTAATCTCCCATAAAAGAAGTATTCGAAAGGCATAAAGAAAGTATAATAAATATTATATTCTTAACATTAATAAATTTTTTTAAAGTATTAAATATAACTGAAATATTCTTACTAAAATTATTTGTTCTTACATAACAGTTATTTGAAATCATTATATATCCACCTCATTTGTTTTATTTTATACTACTTATTTTACACTATTTCTTAAACGATTTTTGTCGTAATTTAATTTCATTATAACTTTTTTTATTAAAGATAACATCAAAATAATTTGAAACCAAATCATTTTGATGTATCAATAAATATTTTATACAGTTTCTTCTTCTTAAATTTCTTTTTTAGTTTCCACTTCTTCTACAATCTCTTTTTCTTTATTTTCTGTTTCTTCACTATTATTATCTTCTTCTACACTACTTTGCATGTCAACTTCATCAGCAATGTCTTCAGTTATTTCTTCTTCCTTAGGATTTAATTTACTATCTAACATTTCCTTTACTTTTTCAGAATTTGTAAGTTCTAAAGCTCTAGCCATAATAAATTTATCTAAATCTTCTTCCATATCATCACTTGTTACAAGTTTTGAATATTCTAAATATTCATCTTCAGTTTTTATCGTTCTATGTACATCATTTACCATAGTCTTTATTTTCATATCATAAATATCTTTATACATTTTAACATAATCTTTTAAAGTAATTATATCTTTTTCTAAACTTTCATCATATATATTTTGTAATTTTTCAAATATTTTATCTATTATTTTAAAATATCTATATGAATTTTTGCAGATATTTATTATCAAGTTATACTCATACATATGCTTGTCTATATCAGATTCGATACCTTTTATCATTGTTTCAATTACAAACTCAATTAATTCTCTTTCATCAGATGGTAATTTTGAAATATCATAATTATCATTAATATAACTTACATAATCATCTATACAATCAAATAAAGTTTTATATAAATCTTCTGTATATTCATCAGTTTGTATTTTTGTATCGATATCTTCTGCAGCTTTTATAACTTTGTTATACCTCTGTGATTTTCCCTCATCTTTTATATTTTGCTTAACTTCATCAATTGCAGATGAGATGGAAAAAAGTCCAAATTTTATATCTTCTCTTGATTTAAATTTAGCCCTTGTTATTCTATCATATTCCATTTCCAAAAAAGCTTTTTGAAGCTCTAATCTATCTATTTTATCCGTAGAATTAATCTTTTCAAGAATTTCATTTGGATAAGATAATTTTAGTTCATACATTTCTCTTTGCATAATATCATATTGATATTTTACAAAAACAATTTCTCTTAAAATATTCTCTTGATAAACTTTTTGATCTTCTCCTTCTGTTTTACGTATAACACCTAAATGCTCATCTATAGCTCTATTCATTTTATTCATATTAACTGCTATAACTACACTTTGGATTACCCTGTCGAAAAGATTTATTTTCTTCTTGGAACTAACAACTATATCAGTCATCTATTAATCCTCTCCCTTTTACTTTATATTATGCTACATTATTTTTATTAGTTTACTACTTATATTATACAGTTTTTTTCTATAATTTCAAGTATTTAAAACAAAATTTAACAAATTGTTACAAAAAAGATTATAAATAGAAATTTTATAGTAACAATTCTAAATTTTCATTTAAATTTAGGCAACTTACGTTATACTATCTTTTCTGCAAATACTTGAATAGTTACAATAATTACAACATTTAGTTTTTTTATTTGGTTTTATTTTTACAACCCCATCTGTTATTTCTTTTCCAATATTTTTTAATATTTCTTTAGTCTCATTAAATAAATTATCATATTCATCTTCAGTTAAAGCCCTATTTGTATTTTCTTTATTTAAAGTTGTTTTTGAAATATCAATAAGCCTTTTATCTGTTGATATTTTATTATCCATTTTTTCAATTATCTTTAAGTCTTTAAGAAATATTCCTTTCATTCTCAATGCTTTTATAGTCTCATCTTTTATTTTTTCCTCATCACTAATATAATCCTTTAAATTTACAAGTTTATCTGATAAATTAAAATATAACATTCCAGCAGGTATTACCTTTTTTATACCTTCTTTTTCTTTATTTATATTTTCAATAAACGAGTAAAGATAAGTTATTAATTGAAGTGATATTCCCTCTTTAATATCTTCTAGTTTTAAATCTTTTCTGCTTGATTTATAATCTACAACTCTTACATACATTTTATCTTCTATTTTTAAAGTATCTACTCTATCTATTTTACCTATTATATTCATAGTTTTATTTTTATCTATCTGTATTTTAATCGGTGCAAAAATTTTTCCCTCTTTAAATTCTATTTCATATCCAAAAGGTACAAATTCGCTCTGATTAAAGCTATTTGCTATTACAAGAACTACTTTTTTCATAGTATTAATTAGCTTTTCTTTTAATATACCATATTTTATACTTTGCTTTTTATCCCCAAGATTGCTTTCTAGTTTTTCATCTATTATATCATATAATTTTTCTTTCCATAAATCATTAGTTAAAAGTTCGTGCCAACAAATATTATTATCAAATAAATATTTTGAAAATTTCTCCAGTACTTCATGCATAAAACTACCAATATCTAAACTTGATATTTCAAATTCACGTCTTGGTTCAATTTTTAGTAAATACTTCATATAATATGAAAATGGGCATTTTTTAAATAATTCAAGTTTTGATATACTTGTGTTAAATTTATCATTATATATTATCTTTAAAGTTTCATCTTTTAAATTATCATCATCTTTTTTGTAGCTTAATAGTTCGTTATACATGTTATCGTTTTGTATATAATTATATATAGTAAGTATTTCTTCTATATTCTTACTAGAATTTATTAGACTTAACATATATTCTAAAACTTCATTTTTAGAATATATATTTTTTAATTTAACATCACTATAATCATTTACTGTGTTTCCTTGTATTTCCACATTAATGACTCGTTTTATATCGTTTATAACTTCTGAAATTCTTAATGCTTTTCCAGAATAATCTGAAGTTGGTACTGATATATATAACTCATCAGTTATACTATTTAAAGCGTTATATATGTTATATAACGCCATATTTTGCTTTGATGTAGTAGTTTCTTTTAAATTAATTCCACTTTTATTTAAACTATTTAAATCTTCATCACTAAACAAAATATCTTCTTCTATAATTTTTGGAAAACATCCCTCATTTACTCCAATAAAAAAGGCTATTTTTGACGTTTTCATATTTGATAAATTAATATCTAAAAGATTTACTGAATCTAAGACTGGAGGGGCAACTTTTACCATAGTATCTTTTACTTTTAATTTAAAAACATGTATAAAATCATCAAATGTAATATTTTCCTTGTATACTTTTGAAATAGAATTAAAAATCTCACAGATTTTTCCCCATACTTGCTTTTCTTTAGCTAAATTTGAAATATCAAATTCGTTAGAACTTTTTTCTAAAATTTCTAATGTTTCACCATATTTTTTTAATATATTATTACTAATTAAATGTTCATATAT
>CAZTVT010000049.1:0-9431 GCA_964617175.1 uncultured Clostridium sp. | reverse complement strand
TAGTTTTGCAAGTGAAAAAGCAGAATATGCTATAGGAGGACCAACAGTAGAGATGCTAATGGCATCATATAGCAAAAGTCATGATGTAGATTATAGAGCAAGAGCAAGTAGCTCAACAGGATATCAAATAAGTAAAGATGGAGGAACAAACTGGGCAAATTATTATAGTGGAATGTTAAGTACAAGTGATAGCTTGTATGTAATAACAAGTCAAACGAATGCATTAGCTATGTGGCTGGCTTCGCCTTCTGCTAATAACACTCGCAATGTAATGAATGTGAACTACAACGGTGGTGTGTACAATCCCATCTATGACAATCCTTACATCGGCTTTCGTCCTCTAGTTTGTCTAAATTCTGATATAGGGCTTGAGGCAGATGGAGAAGGATACAAGATAAAATAACCCCCGAGTTAGTTTTGTAAAAAAATATGGAAAATTACATATGAGTAGAAATATATCACATAAAATTACATAATTTTTAGTATGGGTGCGTCAAGATTAGTGTGTAAATTTTTTAAAGAAGGTGTATGAGGGTGTATAATATGGTGTTTGAAATAGAAGTATCACATCATATTTTTTAAAAAACTAACTCAAAACAGATAATGTTTCAAAAAAATTACAAAAATATTTCACAAAAATAACAAATAATCAAAAAAAAGTAAAAATGTTGAAAAAAAATAAAGTATATAATAAAATACTAATATAAATTTGTGTAATTATAAATCTACAAAATTTTACAAAATATTTATAACTAAAAATATAAATGCAAATAATATTTATGAATTTAAACTTTAAAATGGAGGAGTAATAATGGCAGGCTGTTTAGGTATTTATTTAGATGGTAATATGGCAAAATATGCCAAATTATCTATTGATAACAATAAATTAGTTAATGTTGAAAAATATGGTATTAAATTTACAAGTGAAGGTTATAGCCAAGTAATAAATAGAATAATTGAAGAAACTTCAAGTCATGATATTCCTGTAGTAATAAATCCAAGAGAAGATGTTTATTATAATACACAAATATATGAACAAGTACAAGATAAATCGTATATCCCTAGTATAATGAAACTGGAGTTTGAATCTTGGTGCGAAAAAAATGCAAAATCTCCCGATAGATTTTCTTATGTATATATGGTTTCAGAAACAAAAAATACGGAAAATAAAAGAAATGCAATTTTAAATATAACTCCAAAGGATATAATAAATAATGATTTAGATATAGCTAAAAATTTATCTGGAATATCTCCAGCAAAACCTTTAGTTAAAAGGTTAGTTTCTGATGAAGAAAATAATTACATATTAATAAATATTGATACAGGACTTTCTATAACTGTAGTCGTTGATAAAAAAATTGTCGAATTTAAGTCTTACTCTAATGGTATGAGACAATTATTAGATGATTTTACTAGTAATTTGGGTTCATACGAAAAAGCATATAATACTTGTAAACAAATGAATGTTTATACAGAAGGAGAAAGTACTAATGATCCAAACTTAGAACAAATTGTTGAGCCTGTATTTCAAGAGATATTGAAAATATGTTTGACTGAGGTAAATAAATATAGAAATAATGTATCTCAAATTTTCTTAACAGGTGTAGGTACTGCTTTTACAAATGTTGATCTTTTGTTTTCTCAATTTTTAGATATAAAATGTACTATGCTAAAACCATTTTTTATAAAAGATACATCAGATGTAAGATATATGTCTGAAATTGTAGAAGCAACAGAAGCTATCGCTTTAGCTTATGAATTTTTAAATCCTATGTATACAGAATTGCAATATCTTGCAAAAAAGGTAAAGTTAAATAGTAAGATAAATAAAATGTTTTCAACATCTCCTAAAGTTAATAAAGAAAAAAAAGAGAAGAAAGAAAATAGTGTTGATAATGTATTAGTAACTGATAAACCGCTTGAGGTAATTACATATATAACGATTGTCGCTGCAGTTGTAATGATATTTTACGTTGCGTTTAGTGTTGTTTATCAAATTAGTGTTAATAAAACGATAAAAAACATGGAAGAAAAAAAGCAAAATATACTTGCTGAAACAGAAAATGTTAATTCTGATATTTCATACATAAATAAAAATGAGAAAGAGTATAAGGATATAAATGATGAGGTTGAAGATATAAAAAATAAAATTGAGAGTCATCAAATTGGCAAGTTTTCTACATATAATGTTGCTTCGCTTCTTCAAAATATAATTAAGATAATTCCTACAAATGTAAGATTAATAAATATATCATCAAATGATAATAAGTATGTTACTATAACAGCTTCATCTGGTGAGTATGCGGATCTTGGATATTTCTTTGCACAAATCAAGTTAGAAAATGTATTAAATAATGCCAAAATATTGAAGGTTAATAATGGAGAAACAACTACTGTAGAGATTGGTGGTGATTTACCATGACATTAAATAATAAAAAAATGATAATTGTTACATCAATACTTTCTATAAGTATAATTTTGCTACTTGTTTTTATGCTACTTGGTGTAAATCTTGGATTCTTTAGAATACCATCGGTTTCGTATCTTTTAAATGAATATAATCTTGTAAAAAAAGTAGAAAAAGAACTTATTACTACTCAAGAAGCTTATTATAACACAATAAGCAGTTTAGAAAAAGCTCAAAGTGAATATAACAAACAGAAAAATAAGTATAATTCTATAAGTGATGAGACAATAAATATAATTAAAGAGGCAACTACTGAAGAATCATATAACTTAGAATATATGTGGATAAAGCTTGGAAATTATGCAAAAAAGAATAATCTTGAAATTGTTATGGTTGAACCGGGTGGGCAGATGGATAGTTCTTCACAAAATACTGGTTCTACAACAACAACTAGTAATAATGCATCTACAACTGCTAATAATAATACAAGTAATACAACAACTACAACTGCTAATAATACAAGTAATACAACAACTACAAATACAACTACAACTACAAATACAAATACAAATACAAATACGACAACTACTACCACATCAGGAAATAACACTTCTACTGAGAACAAAGATAATAAGACATCAGATAATAAAACATCTGATAAATCTAATACATCTTCAACTGACTCATCAGTTTTAAAAATACAAGTGACAGGAAGTTATATGAATACAGCTGATTTTATATTCGAAGTTGAAAATGATACTGCATTAAGATTTAAATTAGATAATATATCAATGGACTATGTAAAAGGTACTACTATTAAAACAAGTTTTAACGTAAAAAATATAGTTGTAAATAAATAAGAAATGGAGGGCTATTTGTGAATATTAATAAAAATTATTTGCTTACTTTTGGAATTTCTGTGTTAGTTATGCTTACAATATCTATTATTGTTCTTATGTTAATGTTACCAAAACAGTCTTCTGTTGCTAAAGGGACAATAAAAAGTTATGATAGTATATCAAAATCTGAATATACATTTGAAGCTACTAAAGCTATATCTAGCGAACCACTAAAGAAACAATATTCTATTAGTGCTGATGATATGAGTGGTTTCAAATATAATACTCAGTACAAAACTGGTAATACTGATCCGTTTTCGAAGTCAGAAACTTCAAATAGTGAAACTAGTAGTAATTCTACAACAACAACTACTACAACTACTTCAGAAACTCAAAAGGAAGCCACAAATAAAACAACAAATAGTAATGGTGGAGTTGCAAACCCACCTGCTACTAGTAAATAAAATTTGGTTAAAACATTTGAAAAAATGTTTTGATATAAAAGAAATATAGAAGGAGGAAAAAAAATATGAAAAGTAAAAAAGGTATTTCTTTAATCGTATTAATTGTAACAATAATCGTTATAATTATTTTAGCTGCTGTTGTTATTTTAGCAATGAATAACAATAATCCAATTGATTCAAGTAGAATCGCACAACTTGCAGACAATAGAGCAAGTATAAACTCTGCAATAAACCTATATTATGGTAAAAAAATGGCTGAAACACAAGGAATCTATGATCCTAACCAAATATTTACAGGTAAAATAGATTACACAAAGGATGACTCAGCAGAAAATAATAATATAGAAGGAATTACATCATTAGGTGCAACTACCGCTCCTACAGGTTTTGAAAAAAAATATGGAACTTATATGCTTTTAGATGATTCATCAACTGGAGCTGTTAAAACAGCTACAGATGTAAAATTACCTGAAATAGCTAATGCTAAGTGGTATATAGATGTAAACACTGGTTTAGTATATTTAGTATATTCATCAGTAGATAAAATTCCAGCATGGATGAAAGTAACAGAAGGTAGTGAAACAAAAATGGATAAAACTCTTTTAGAATTTGTAAAACTACCAAAATCAGATAGTACTACATTAGTGGATGTTACATTCCCTTCTGGTACATAATTATATAAAAATGTAAGCTAAAAAATACGATTATTTAAGGTCATATATATAAATAGTATATATGACCTTACCAATATATTTTAATATGTTATTCTTAGAAAATATTAATTAAAATGTTTTGTAAAAATAATATATAAAGGAGGGGGAGTATGGAGTTATATATAAACATAATTATTGGTTTTTGTATGTTTGTAATTGGAACTTTATTTGGAAGTTTCTTTTCTCTTGCAACATATAGGCTACCACGTCATCAAGATATAATAGTTAAAAGATCATACTGTCCTACTTGCAAACATAACTTAAATTTTTGGGATTTAATACCTATTCTTAGTTATATTTTTTCTAAAGGTAAATGTAGATATTGTAAAGAAAAAATAAGTATAAGATATTTATTACTAGAACTTAGTAACGGAATTGTATTTTTACTTTTCTTTGTTATATTTGGATATAGTTTAATTCTTCTTTTTGTATGTCTAATATATGCAATTTTGTTTGTCTTAATTGGCTCATATATAATGAAACAAAAAATGCCAGAAGAAGAAAAGTTAAATTCAAAGAGTAAAAATAAGAAGAAGGGTGTATATATAACTGAAATAGTTATAGCTATGATTTTATTTACTCTGCTTTTAGTTTCCTCATATGTTATTTCAAGAAATTATGGTAAAAAAAGTATAACTACAATTGCAAGAAGTGAAGCTATATCTTTAGCAGTAAAAAATGCAGAAAGTGCAAAAGCAACAAAGTACGATCTTTTGCAATCATATAATATAAATACTCAAAAAAATGGAATAAATTATAGCGTAAGTGTAGAAGTTATACCATTTAGTGATATTGACTATACTTATGAAAATATTGTAAAAAAGATAAATGTTTCTGTTAAATACAATGTTGAAGGTAATGCATATGAGTATAATATAACTACATTAAAAGGTAAGGTGGCATACAATGAATAAAAAATCAGGTATTACTTTAACTTCTATAGTAATATATGTTTCACTTTTCTTTGTATTTACTGTATTTGCAATTGCAATGAGTACAAATATGAATTATAAAGCTATGGGAGAAAAGGCAAATATATATGTATATGAACAATTCGATAAATTTCAGTATAATATTATAACAAGCGCTAAAAATAGTAATTTTGTAGATAATATATATAATAAAGTAGTTTTTTCAAATAATGATGAGTATAGTTATGATAAAGATAAAAAAGTAGTATTAAAAAACGGAGGAGTACTTGTTAATAATGTGGAAAAATTTGAGATTATAGCTGAAGAAAAGTTAACAGATATTCCTAATAATTTTGCTTCAAATATGGATAATAGCACAAATAGTATATGTATTGAGATCACTTTTAAAAAATATGGAAAACAAATAACAAAGCAGTTATTTTTTACGGTAGGAGATGAGAAAATATGAAATTAAGTAATTTAAAAGGCTCTGCTATACTTGTAGTAATATTTTCTGCTATTGCATTTTTTATATATGTTATGTCTGTATATTCCGAATCTGAGCATTTTAGTATAATTCAAAATAAATACGAAAAAAATATTACTAAAAAATATGAAGTAAATGAAAAAGAATTTTATGAAAAAACTTTAAAGGAATATCAAATGTTAAATAATGTCTAAAAAGGAGTATGTTTTATGTTTGAAAATATAAAATCAAAAAAAAGTCCAATAGGAATTGAATTTATGAAAAGAGGACTACTTACAGAAGGACAGGTAGATAGAGTACTTGAATATCAAAAGGAACATAAAGAATTGAAATTTGCAGAAATAGTAGATATTTTAGATATGTGTGATAAATCTGACCTTCTTGATGTTTTATCATATAAAATACAAGTAACAGGTGTTATGTTAGATGGTGAACTGGAGATTAATCCTGTAAAATATTTACCAAGAGATATTATAATAAATTATAAAGTTATACCATTTGGTTTAGTTGGAAATAAATTAAAAGTAGCTTTTGCAGATCCACAAAATCCTACTAAAGTCAAAGAAATAGAACTGTTACTTATGAATCAAGGATATGAAATGGAAATATATGTTACTCTTTATACATCAATTATGAAGCAAATATCTAATATACGAACTGTAGAAACTGACTATGTAAATAAAGAAGAAAAAGATACAACTAAATTGGTTGATAATATAATTATGACTGCTATTGAGAAAAGAGCCAGTGACATACATTTTGAACCTATGGAAGATAGAATTAGAGTAAGGTTTAGAATAGATGGAAGACTTATAACAATAACAGAGCTTCCAAAAAATAGGCAAGATACGGTAATTGGACGTCTTAAGTCTATATCTAATATGCATCAAGAAATTGTATATGATCAAGATGGTAGTATTAATACATATGAGGGATATAGTATCCGTGTATCATCTCAAAAGAATGTAAATGGTGAGAAATTTGTTTTAAGACTTTTAAAGAAAAATGCAGATAAGAAAAGTTTATTTGAACTTGGATTTTTTAAAGATCAAGAATTGGTAGAAAAAGCTTTTGATAGAAAAAATAGTATGGTAGTAATTGGTGCACCTACTGGAGAAGGAAAAAGTACGACACTTTATAGCGCAATTGAACTTTTAAATAGGCCAGAAATAAATATTATTTCAATAGAAAATCCGGTTGAACGTAGAATACCAGGAATAAATCAAGTAGAAATTGCACCAAATATAACATTTGCATCAGCTTTAAGAACTGTTTTAAGACAAGATCCTGATATTATATTAGTTGGAGAAATAAGGGATGAAGAAACAGCTAAAATTGCAATAGAGGCAGGTCAAACAGGACATTTGGTTTTATCAACAATTCATACTATTGATGCTATAGAAACAGTTACAAGAATTAGAAAGATGCAAATTTCAAATTATGATGTCGCATCTACTATAGCTACTACGATATCTCAAAGATTAGTTAGGCGTTTATGTAATAAATGTAAAAAAGAACATGTAATTACAGACGAAGAAAAGAAGTTTATAGAAAAAGTAGAAAAAAATACTGGTGTAAAATTCGATTTGGATAATGCTAAACTTTATGAGCCTGTGGGATGTAAATATTGTAATGACATTGGATATTATGAAAGAATTGCTGTATTTGAAGTGCTATGTTTAGATGACTATTTAAAAGATATGATATCAGAAGGAAAATCAAGTATAGATATACGTGAATATGCAATAAATAATACAAAATACAAACCTTTAGTAGTTGATGGAATTAATAAAGTTTTGGAAGGTATTACTACTATTGACGAATTAAAGAGTAAAATTACACTGTAGAAGGAGAGAATCTTATGGAACAAATATTCCCAATTTTAACAAGAGCTGTAAGTTTAGGTGCAACTGACATTCATTTAGCTCCTGGAAAAGTACCTATATATAGAGTAAAGAGAAAATTATTTTTTGATGAAGCTAAATTTCCAATAAGTGAGGAAACTTTAGTAAATATATTGGAAGGTTTTTTTAAAGAAATTAGTGGACTAGAAAAAAAGTTTGAAGAAAAAAAACAAATAGATTTTTCATATACTTATGAAAAGACTAGATATAGAATTAATGTATCTTTATCTAAAGGTGTTCCTGTATTTTCACTTAGAGTAATACCAAATGGAGAGATTAATTTAGGCACTATGGGGCTTAGTGAAGTAGTACAAAAAATGAAGAAAATAAAAACAGGACTTATACTTGTAACTGGTAAAGTAAACTCTGGAAAATCAACTACTATGAATGCTTTTATACAAGAAATAAATAACGAAGTAAGCAGAAAAATTGTAACTTTAGAAGATCCAATAGAATATGAACATGAATCTAAAAAGTCAATTGTAATTCAAAAAGAAATTGGAGAGTCATCTGACGTTATTAGTTATTATAACGGACTTATAAATCTTCTTAGAGAAGATGTTGATATAGCAGTACTTGGAGAAATTAGAGATAGGAAAACAATGGATGTGGCAATTGATCTTGCTGAATCTGGTGGACTAGTTATAGGAACATTGCATACACGTTCATGTGGTGAAACTGTAGAAAGAATAATTAATATGTATGAACCATCTGAGCAAAATGCAATAAAAAATTCAGTATCTTCAGTTCTTAAAATGGTAATATCCCAAAAGCTTATATTAAGTACTCAAGGTTCACTTATGATGGTTCCAGAAATAATGGTTGTAAATAATGTTATTGCTGCACAAATAAGACAAGAAAAATTTAGTGTTTCGGATATAGAAGATACAATACATGCTTCAAAAGAGATTGGCTCAGTAAGTTTTGAGGCTTCTTTTGCGGATTTATATAATAAGGGATTAATTGATATGAATATACTAAAAGAAAATATTGAACCTGAAAGAATGAATACTGTAAATGGATTAATTCTTTCTAATGGAGGAAGTTTGTCCTAAAGATTATATATTAGTGGGGGAATAAACGTATGAAAAATAATAATTCTAAAAATTTTACAAAACTAACTCAGAAAAGAGGAATATCACTGATTGTGTTGATTGTTACAATTATTGTGATTATAATTTTAGCAGCGGCGGTGATATTAACAGTAGGAAAAAATAATCCTGTAGATAGCGCAAGAGAAGCAACATTTAAGGAAGATGTAAGAAGTTTCCAAGATGATTTGGCTTTAAGTATTTCAAAGGATTATACAAAAAAAGCAGGACAGAGGGATACAAAATTTAATGCAGATAAGTATACAACAGGAGGAGAGGCAGATTCAGTATATACATATATACCAAGCTTTAACAAGAAATATGATGGGAAGTTTGTAATAAAAGAAGATGAATTAATATATGTAGAAGATAAAGTAAGCGAAAATGAGAAGAATTGGCTAGCAGACATGACAGTAGGAGCAAAATTAACGCCACTAGCTAAAAAAGTAGAAGCAAATGTAGCAGAATATTATGGAAAAAGGATAACAAACTATAGTGCAAACGGAGTAACAGATTGGAAGATATTCCATTCAGATGGAAAAAATGTGTATATAATAGCGTCAGATTATGTGCCAGTAAGTACATTACCAACAACAGTAGCAGGACATAAACCAG
>CAZTVT010000048.1:0-9607 GCA_964617175.1 uncultured Clostridium sp. | reverse complement strand
TCGTAAAATTTTGTGTCTATATATCTATTCTAACACCAAGTGTTTCATAAGAAAAGTATTTTTTTAATACTCTAAGGTTTTATGAAAATTATACTTATGAAAATAATTCTTTGTTTTGGATACCAAAATAGAAAAAATGGCTTTCCTTCCTGACTGTTATTGTATCTATAATATTAAAAATAAGAAAAATATTATTCCCGAAAATATTAACTTTTCACCATATTTTAAAATTAAACATATAAATAATTATTTTATTGCATACTCAAAAACATATTTACTTTCCTTTGGTCGTTTTACTAAAACAGATCCTCTTTTTGATATTTATGATGAAAAAGGAAATATTGTAATAGAAAATGTTGAATGTTTAGAATGTGATATTTTAAATCGTTTTAAAGAAATTCAAAAACTTCTTTAAAATACTATTTTCTAAAGAAATTAAACTAAAATGATTTAGAAATGTTTTAATTCAAATTGAATTATAATATTAAAGGGATGATGTGCTAAAATATAAAAATCGTTGATTTTGCAAATGCAATTTCAACGATTTTTAATTATTTATTTTAAAATAAAAATATTTTTATTTTCTCTTTATTATTCTACTTTTGTTCCACACTCTGGACAGAATTTAGAAGCTGATTCTAATTTATTTCCACAGTTTGTGCAAAATTTAGCTTCTTCTTTTTTTGTTCCACATTCCATACAGAATTTTCCTGTATTTTCAGCACCACATTTTGAACATTTCCAAGTAGATTTTTCTTGTGATTTTTCTTCCTTTTTAACTTCAGTATTAGCTGGTGCTTCAACTGGTGGTTGAACTGGTGTTTGTGCTTTAGCTGCAGCATCTGCTTGAGGTTGCATTGGTGCTGCACCATTTCCTCCAACTACTCCACCAAAAGCATTACCACTTGCCATATTCATCATACCTATTCCCATAAATCCATTAGCTGCACCATTTGCATTACTAGCTGCATTTTGTACAGCATTTGCATATGCTCCAGCCATTACACCTTGTTTTTGATATGCATCTCCACCAATTTCATAGTTGTCAATTTTTTCTTTAGATTTATCATCTAAAGTTAAACTTTCAACAATAAATGAAACAAGTGCTATACCTCTTTTACGAATTGGTTCATCAAATACATTTTCATCCATTATTTGTTTTATTTCATCAGTCTTATTAGGTAGTTCTAATACTTCAATTTTGTATTTATCACTTCCTAAACTGTTCATTACATTTGAAAATGCACCTATTACTTCTGATCTCATCTGCTCAACCAAATCAGCTTTTCTATAAACATCAGCTGTTCCAGCAATTTGAGACATAAACAAGAAAGGATCTACTATTCTAAATGTATATTTACCAAAACATTTTACTTCAACACTCATTGCAATATATGAATTAGTTCTAGCATTCATTATTGGATGACCCCAATCTTTATATGGTACTGGAGCTGGTGTTCCAAATTTATTGTCTAATATTTCTTTAATATTAAAGAAATATACAGCTTGTTGTTTTGCTGTTGCACCATTATATGTAAATCTTTGCCACATTTCTTTAAACATTCCACCAAATTGTCCAGCAAAAAGAGATGGAGTTGAAGAATCATCAAAAGTATAAACCCCTTCTTCTGCTGATGCATCTATTATTCTACCATTATCATAAATAATAGCACATTGTCCTGGTCCTACTATTACTGTACTTCCATTAGATATTACTCCATTTGGTGTTGTCTTTTTTACCATTAAAACATCATTTGGCATATTTTCACATCTTATTGCCTCTTTCCATTGATCATGTAAAGTTGAGCCTACTGCTCCTACTGCTGCTTTTATTAATCCCATTTTTATTCCTCCCTTTTATATTAATATAGGCTAAGCTAACTACTTAGCCTATATTAAGTATTAATTAATCATTTATTTTATTCCTTCAAGTCCTGTAAGTACCCAGTCATGTTCACCTGTTGTTATAACACTTCCACAATATTCACATTGTCCTGCTGATGTTATTTCTGTTGGTGCTCCACAATTTGGACAATTTGTTGTGGATTTATTACTTGTACCTGCATGTGTTTTTACACCGTTTTTTCTAGCAAATGTAAGTTTATACTTCATATGCCAATCAGTATTTTTATTTCCTTCAACAACTTCTTTTGTTGTTGCATCAATAATATAGTCTTTCATAACAGCCTTTAAGTATACTTCAATAATTTCTTTATCTCCATCTACTTTATGACTCATTAATTCAGCTGATTCTACTGCAACTCTTTCTATCATGTTTATCCTGTTGTTATTAATATATTCTTGTAATTGTGCATTATGTTGTTCAAATAATTCATTTGATTCGAATGGTCTAATAATTTTCCAATCTCTTGCTGTCCATGCTGCTTGTAGTTTAACAAAGACATCTTTTGTCCAAGATAAGAATTTTTCCTCTGAGAATTCTGGATCAGTCTGTCTAATTTCATCTGCAATACCCTTCGTGTTTGTTTTTATTGAATCTGTTGAACCATTTACTAAATTATTTAATGTATCAGTATATTTATTGTTTGTTTTACCATTAGCTCTAGAAGTTACAAATATTACTACTCCTACAATAATAATTCCTACTATTAATCCCCATATTGAACCTCCTCCTTCACTACTGGAACTTGAGTAATCACTTCCTGAGTGCGAAGATCCTGAATAACTAGAAGACCTACTAGAATGTGAACTACTAGATGATGATCCACTATTGTATCTATTTATATTTCCAACATCTGCAAATATACATGTGGATACAGAAATAACAGTAACAAGAACAAATACTGCTATAATCTTTAAAAAACTTTTCTTTTTCATTTTTACCCCCTATACAAAAACTATGACAAAATGTAACAATAATTTTATCTATTATAGTATATAATATTTTATTCTTTGTGTCAATTGATATGTATTTTTTTATTATTTTTTATACCCTACTTGTATATAAAAATATTTCCAAGCAAATAAATTTACTTGGGAATATTTTTTATTGTTATTTTAAATTAAAGAATGCATTTTTTCCTGCATATTCAGCTACAGATCCTAATTCTTCTTCAATTCTTAATAATTGGTTATATTTACATACTCTATCAGTTCTTGAAGGAGCACCAGTTTTAATTTGTCCTGCATTCATAGCAACAACTAAATCTGCAATTGTTGTATCTTCAGTTTCACCTGATCTGTGAGATACTACAGCTGTCATTCCAGCTCTATTTGCCATAGATATAGCGTCTATTGTTTCAGTTACTGTTCCTATTTGGTTAAGTTTTATAAGGATTGAATTTGAAACTTTCATATCAATACCTTTTTGTAATCTTTTTGTATTTGTAACAAATAGATCATCACCTACTAATTGTATTTTATTTCCAAGTTTTTCTGTAAGTAATTTCCATCCTTTCCAATCTTCTTCAGCAAGACCATCTTCTAAAGATATAATTGGATATTTAGATGCTAAATCTTCCCAGAAAGCAACCATTTCTTCGCAAGTATACATTTTGTCTGATTTCCAGAAATAGTATTTTCCTTCTTCACCTTTTTTCTTAGCTTCATCATACATCTCAGTTGCAGCAGCATCAATTGCAATTTTAAAGTCTTCACCTGGTCTGTATCCTGCTTTTTCAATTGCTTCAACTATTACTTGTAAAGCTTCTTCATCTTTAGATAGGTTTGGAGCAAATCCACCTTCGTCACCAACTGAAGTTGCAAGTCCTTTTGCTTTTAATACTGATTTTAAATTATGGAATACTTCAGCACACCATCTAAGAGCTTCTTTGAAACTATCAGCACCTACTGGCATTATCATAAATTCTTGAATATTAACACTATTATCTGCGTGTTTACCACCATTTAATATGTTCATCATTGGAACTGGTAAAACTTTAGCGTTTACTCCACCAAAGTAGTTGTATAAACTTACACCTAAAGCTTCAGCAGCTGCTCTTGCAACAGCAAGTGATACTCCAAGTATTGCGTTAGCTCCAAGTTTTCCTTTATTTTCAGTACCGTCAAGTTCTATCATTGCTTCATCTATAGCAACTTGATCTAAAGCGTTCATTCCTTCTATTTCTGGTGCAATTATATCATTTACATTATCTACTGCATTTTGTGTTCCTTTTCCAAGATATCTTGATTTATCACCATCTCTTAGTTCTACAGCTTCAAAAGCTCCAGTAGAAGCACCAGATGGAACAGCAGCACGACCTACAAATCCTCCTTCTACAATAACTTCAACCTCAACAGTTGGATTTCCTCTAGAATCTAAAATTTCTCTTGCATAAATAGATTCTATTTCTAAATATTGTTTCATAAAAAATTCCTCCTTATTTATATATATTAACTACAGCTTTGCCATAGCAAATAACTTATTTCTATTTAAAAATATCTGATGGTAAACTAGGTTTTTTATCTATTTTTTGTAAAATATCATTATTTGTTTTATCATCCATATCTTTCTTAGCCAATTTATAATTAGAATTAACTCCATACTTTAAAGAAGATATAAAATTTAAATTTGAATTTGATTTCTCATCTATATTCTCTTTTTCTTCATTTTCTTTATTTTCAAATTCACTTATAACTTGAGAAATTTCTGCGTCGCATATTTCTTGTAATTTAAATGATATTTTTTTATCGGTAGTGTTATAATCAAAATATATTTCGCCAACTACGTTTTTTACTCTTCTTTCAATGTCATTTAGCATATCTTCATTTTGTATTCCTCTACTTAATAATTCTTGTCTTATTTCTCTTTTAAAATCTGGTTCATATGTAGAAAACTCTTGTTCATCTTTTTTCACTTTTCTATTTATATCTTCAGTCCTTTCATCATATTCAAAATTTATTCTTTGACCTATATTTCTTAATTTATTTCTAGCATCTTCGTTTCTTAAATTTACAATTTCTTCTACATTGTTATCTAAATTAGTATTTATTGCATTTTGAAATTGATAACTTTTTTCATCAAAACTTTCATCTAAATTATATACAGGCTTCAATGAATGATGTAAAGCATTTATTACACTTTCTGCTTCTTTTTGAAATCCATACTCACTTAAAATAAATGGAATTTCATTATTTAAAAGAGTGTTAATACGCCTAGAAATTTCTAAATCATTTTTACTATTTTGGAATAAAGACTGAGCCTTCACCAAAATTTCTTCTTTCATTTGAGCTAATAACTCATACTTATTTTCCATACAATCACCTCATAATATACAAAAACAAAATTATATAGATAAATCTCTTAATCTTCTTCTTTCTAATCTTTTATCAGCCTTTTCTTCTAAATTTCTTCTTCTTTCTTGATAATCTTCTTCAATTTCTTTTAAATACTCTTGTTTAAAAATATTATCTTTCATGTTATCATACTCTGCAATTCTTTCACTCATTTCAAAATTTGGAATTGAATATTTATCATCATTAATGTAGTACTCATATTCAGCTAAGTATAACTTATTTTGTTCTATATCTTCATCCATAGTTTGTAATATAGTTTCAGCATCTTCATTAACATTATATAAATCAAGTGTTGTATCACAAAGAGCTAATATTTTTTTATAATATGATGGATCTAAACTTCCAGGCAAATCTTTAGAATATCTTTTTGCTATATTAACAGATAGATTATAGAAAACATTGACAAAAGATTTAGGAGATAAATTTCCATTCATAAGTCTTGTACTTAAATCTTGAAGTAAGTCTTCAACATCATCCTTTATATTCTCTTCTATTATATCTTTCTTTTTTTCTTGTTCTGTTTTTTTCTTATTTTTTAATTTCTTTTTTAATTCATTAATTTCTTTTTCTAAAGTTTCTTTAAAACATCCTTCTTCCTTGCAATACGGACATTTCCCAGGTTTATACTGATTTTTTAACACTTCTTCTACTGTATTTCCAACATTTCTTTCATCAAAAACAAATCCACAATTGCTACAAAAATATATTTTAAAATTTTTTATTTTTTCTTGTTCTTCCTCTTCTTTTCTTATTTTTTCTTGTTCCCATTCATTTTGCCAATATGCAGTAGAGCCAGTGTCTTCAAGTGGATTATATTCATCATCAATATTATCTATATTATTATATAACATATAGATTCCCCCCTTGTTATAACTCTACTAAACTTTCGCCAGTCATATCATTTGGTTTTTCTTCTGACATAAGTGCAAGTAAAGTTGGAGCTAAATCACATAATCTTCCATTTTTTAATGATTTTACTCTATTAGATACTACAATCAAAGGAACATCAAATGTAGAATGTGAAGTTATAGGTTCACCTGTTTTTAAATCAAGCATGTATTCACAATTTCCATGATCTGCTGTAATTAAAGCTTCTCCCTTTACTTCTTCTAATTTTGATACCACTTTTCCTACACAAGTATCCAAAGTTTCTACTGCTTCAATTGCTTTATCAATAATTCCTGTATGTCCTACCATATCACCATTTGCGTAATTCATAATTATAACATCATATTTTTTAGAATCTATAGCCTCAATTATTTTATCTGTAATTTCATAAGCAGACATTTCTGGTTTTAAATCATAAGTAGCTACTTTAGGAGATGGTACAAGTATTCTATCTTCACCTGTATACTGTTTTTCTTCTCCACCATTAAAAAAGAATGTTACATGTGCATATTTTTCTGTTTCTGCACACCTAAGTTGAGTATACCCTCTTGTACTTAAAACTTCACCTAAAGTATTATTTAATACTTGTGGCATATATGCTACATGTACGTTTTTTAGAGTTTCATCATATTCTGTCATAGTTACAAAATACAAATTAGGCATTTTTACAGTTTCAAATTCATTAAAATCAACTTCTGTTATTGTACGCACAATTTGTCTTGCTCTATCAGGTCTAAAGTTAAAGAATATCACTGAATCTTTGTCCATTATTTTAGCAACTGCTTCATTTTCTTCATCTGTTATTACTATTGGTTTTACAAACTCATCAAATTCTTGAGCTTCATAAGAATTTTCAATTGCTTTTTGAGCAGTTTTAAACTTATTTCCTATACCATTTACCATAGCATCATATGCAAGTTTTATTCTTTCCCATCTCTTATCTCTATCCATTGCATAATATCTACCTTCAATAGTTGCAATTTTTCCAACACCAATTTCTTTTATTTTCTCTTCTAATTCTTTAATATACTCAATAGCTGAAGTTGGTGGAGTATCCCTTCCATCTAAGAAAGCATGAATATACACATTTTCTACACCTTTTTGCTTAGCAAGTTCTAAAAGTGCATATAAATGTGAATTATGTGAGTGAACTCCTCCATCTGATAAAAGCCCCATTAAGTGTAAGCTACTATTATTTCTTTTTACATTTTGGATTGCGTTTATAAACTGTTCATTTTCAAAGAAATTCCCATCGTCTATATCCTTAGTTATTCTTGTTAAATCTTGATAAACAATTCTTCCTGCACCTATATTTGTATGTCCAACTTCTGAATTTCCCATTTGACCATCTGGAAGTCCTACAGCAAGACCGCTAGTTGCAATATTTGTATTAGGATATTTTGCTATAAGTCTATCTATATTAGGTGTATTTGCTAGTTTAAAAGCATTACCTTTAGTTTCATCATTTAATCCAACGCCATCCATTATCATAAGTATATATTGTTTATTTCCACGCATTTGTTACATCTCCTCTATATAAATTTTAGTATTTGTAATTATATCACTTTTAATCATAATTTACAATAGCTACAAAATCATTTTTTAGGCTAGCACCACCTACTAAAGCTCCATCGATATCAGACCTGTTAAGTATTTCAGAGGCATTTTCTGGTTTAACGCTTCCACCATATAGAATTCTTACTTTACTTGCTACTTTTCCTCCATATTTGTTTTCAATTTCTTTACGTATAAACTGACACATTTTATTTGCGTCCTCACTACTTGCAGTCTTTCCAGTTCCTATAGCCCATATTGGTTCATATGCAATTATCACATTTTTTTCCATATCGCCATTTGATATTTCTTTAACACTCTCTGCAAGTTCACTTGATACAACATCAAACATTTTTCCGTTTTCTCTTTCTTCTAAAGTTTCTCCTACACATATTATAGGCTTTATATTATTTTCTAGTAACTTCTTTGCTTTTTTATTTACTATATCATTTGTTTCATTAAATATACTTCTTCTTTCACTATGTCCAACTATACAATATTCAACAAATGAAGATACAAGCATTGGAGCAGATGTCTCACCTGTATATGCTCCTTTATCTTCAGTATAAACATTTTGAGCACCAAGATGTATATTTGTATCTTCTAACAAATTAGAAACATTGTATAATGATACAAAATTCGGACATATTACTACATCTACAAATTCAGTGTTTATCCTATCTTTTATACTATTTACAAAATTTTCTGCTTCTGTTATAGTATAATTCATTTTCCAATTTCCAACAATAAGTTTTTTTCTCATAAAATCAACTCCTACTTTTCTAATATTTATATTTTAACACCAAATTATATCAAAAACAACTTTAAATACAAAAAAATTATAAATTTGATATTTATATAACAAAAGTGTACAAACCAATATTGATTCATACACTTTTATAATATTATTTTTTTAGTTTTAGAATATCTTCTTCAGTCAGTCCAGTAGCTTTAGCTATTTTTTATATCGATGTCCATAGAAAGTAATCTTTTTATTATTTTCCATAGCTACCTCCAACCATTTTTCGTTTTCGGTAGAAAGTATGTTTTTAATGTTATATAAACTAATTTTATCCAATTATTGAAATAACTGTTGCAGTTCTTATTTTATTATTACTTGTACTAATTATGGCATTTCTTAAATATGTGAATAAATCGTTATAATCTTCCATAATTATTTTTCCATCAGATATATAACATATAATATCTGCAAATATATATGTTTTATTACTAATGTAAGTTATATCATTAGCAACAGGACATCCTTCCATCATTTGAAAATTATAACTTACATGTTCTTTTGAAAGTTTCATTAATTCATTATAGCTTTTTCCTTTTAACTTTTCTAACTTTTGCATTTCTTCCATTAAAATATTTGTTTGACTAGCAAACTTTGATAATTGTTCTTGTATATATATAATAAGATTATCTTCCAAAATTTTTTCTTTAATATCAAGAATTAAGTATTTTTCTGTTTCTTTAATATTATAAATATTAAGATCTACATTCTTTCCTACATCATCTAAAAGTTCTTTATCAGTATATGACGAACTTTTTCTTATCGCTATACTAGTTGCTATACCACATGCTAAATATCTTCCCATATTTACCTCCCTTTTCTTACCCATTGATAAGACTTTATATAAATATATGTTATCATCTTATAATGTATAAGTCAAGATTTTTTACAATTTAAAATGTATATTTTTTTAATTTGATTCCACGTATAAATTTTCTTTTAAATTAAACCAATTACAAAAAAATAAAATAACCTAATAAAATAGCCTAATACTTATTTTAAAGTATTAGACCACTTTATTTTAGACTATATATTTTTATCTATTATATTAATTAAGTCTTCACTATCTACCCAAATAGGCTCAATTTTTTTATTTTGAAATTTGAATCT
>CAZTVT010000047.1:0-9615 GCA_964617175.1 uncultured Clostridium sp. | reverse complement strand
GGAATCGAACCCATGATTCCACCTTGAGAGGGTGGCGTCTTAACCGCTTGACCAAGGGGCCACGTATACTAATCATTATATCATAAAAAAACATTTTAGTAAATACTTTGTCAAAAAAAAGATAAAAGCTTTTGCTCCTATCTTTTATTTAACTTCATTTTCACACTCACCTTTTTCAAATATATCTTTTATATTCTCGCAAGTATCACTAGCTATTTTATTTAGAGCCTCTTTAGTAAAGAAAGCTTGATGAGATGTTATGACTACATTTGGCATTGAAAGAAGTGTTGACAAATCTTTGTCTCTTATATATGAATTAGACATATCATTTAAGAAAAATTCTTCCTCATCTTCATAAACATCTAATCCAATACCTCCGATTTTTCCTTTTTCAAGTTCAGATATTAAATCACTTGTATCAATAAGTTTTCCTCTACTAGTATTTATTATCACTACACCTTGTTTCATTTTTTCTATTGAACTTTTATTTATCATTTTCATATTATCCTCAGTTAAAGGACAATGAAGTGAAATAATATCTGATTTTTCATAAAGTTCATCTAAAGATACATAATTAAAATCTTTTTCTTTTGCAAAAGCTTCATCTTTGTATATATCATAAGCAATTACATTTGTTCCAAATCCTTTCATAATATTTATAAAACATTTACCTATTTTACCAGTACCAACAACACCTACTGTTTTTCCATGTATATCAAATCCAAGTAATCCATTTAAAGTAAAGTTATATTTTTTAGTTCTTTGATATGCTTTATATATTTTTCTATCCAAATCAAGTAACAAAGCTGTTGCATGTTCTGCTACTGCATAAGGAGAATATGCTGGTACTCTTACCACCTTTATACTTTCGTCCATATGCTTAATATCAACATTATTAAAACCTGCACAACGAAGTGCTATAAGTTTTACACCACATTTCTTCAAAATTTGTATAGTTTTTTCATCCACAACATCATTTACAAATATACAGACTGCATCAAAGCCTTCAGCTAAAGGTGCAGTTTCAGAATTCAATTTAGATTCTAAATATGTTATCTCATATCCATAATTTTTATTATATTCATCAAATAACTTTCTATCGTATTCTTTTGTATCAAAAAAAGCTATTTTTATCATATATTGTTACCTCCTTTTTATATTTATTATTATACCATTATTTTTAGTATAACTCAATATTTTTTAAGAATTATAATTTAAACTATTTTCAACAATTTTTTTATATGTTATAATATATTTAAATTAGAGGTGAATATATGGAAAAAGAAATAATAGAAAGAAAAGCCCGAAAAAATATCTCTTTATATAAAAAATACAAAACATTCTCTTATGACTTTTTATTTTATTATGCTATATCCGTGTTATATCTTACTACTACCAAAGGTTTTTCTATGTCTCAGTTAATGTATATTAATTCTGCTTACGCAATATTTTGCATCATGTTCTATTTTTTTGGAAACACAATTGTAAACAGATTAAACCTTAAACATAGTACGATTATTGGCAATATTTTTGTTCTTGTAAATGGAATTATGTATTTATTTGGAAATTCATTTTATACTTTTTTACTTGCTAATCTATTTGGAGCTTTCGGATTTACATTAAAAAATATAAGTGAGAGTAGCATACTATACTCTTCTCTTAGAAAATTAAATAAAGCTTCTGAGTTTTCAAAAATTGAAGGAAAATCAAATTCAAAATATTACTATTATGATGCTTTTGCATCATTTGTATCAGGTTTTTTATTTGTATTTAATAACTATTTACCTATGATACTATGTTGTATTAATTTATTAATTAGCTTTATTATTTCCTTATATTTTTCTAATGTAGATAAAAAAGAAGATACTGAAAATTACACTATTAAAGATATGTTAAAAGAAACAAAAAATATATTAAATAGTAATAGATTAAAAGCACTTTATTTATTTGCTTTTGTTTTTACAGGAATCGTATCTGTAAGTACAACTCTTTACAAAGCAATAATTATTGATATAGGAATCAAATATGAATATTCAACAATAATTGTATGTATTGTATCCATATTTATAGGTATTGGTGCTAAATCATTATTTAATATAGAGAAAATAACTAAAAATAAAACACTTAAATTCCTATCTATTGGGTTTATATTAGCTCTATTTATTGTTAGTATAATTGGTACAATATCATCACTCAACTTATTTAGTATGTCTACATTGTTAGTATGTTTATCATTAATGGGACTAGTACAAGGTGCTTATAGAGTTGCTTTAAAAAAATATACATTAAGTTTCACAACCCATGAAATACGTAACAGAATAACATCTACTTATTATATTTTTGAAAATATAGGATCTGCACTTTTGTCATTTATACTAGGAATATTATTAAACTATACATCTAATGCGGTTGCATGTATAATATTTGCTGTATCAAGTTTTATTATTATAATATTTGTTTTATACTATATGAAAGGTAGAATTGGTCTTAAACCAGAACAATATGAACCTAAGGATATAAACAATGTTAAAATATAGCACTCAAAAGAATTTTTAGATATTTTCTATAATAATATGTAAATAATATCAAAAATGGCTAGTCATAAAGTTGGCTAGCCTAAAAACATTTAATATTTTTATTTATCTAATAACCACTCTAAAACATTTTTTACTATTATGCCTTCTTCATTAGATACTGGTATATTATCCATAGTTAATATCATCTTCTCATAGTTATCATTTATTTTTCGTAATGAATTTAATTCTCTTGTTAATATTTTATTTTCACTATCTTTTAATGTTTCACATACTTGAATATATCTTTTTCCATTACTATCTATAGCCACAAAATCAACTTCGTAGTCATTTACTTTTCCTATATAAACATCATATCCTCTTCTTAATAATTCAAGGTATACGATGTTTTCTAATATATGACCTCTGTCTCCAAGTTTTCTTCCTAGCATAAAATATCTTAACCCTAAATCAGAAACATAATATTTTTCACCTGTCTTTAAATATTGTTTACCTTTTATATCGTACCTACTAGCTTTATACAAGAAAAAAGATTCTGTAAATCCTTCTAAATATCTTTCTACTGTTCTAACATTTATTGCTCTTCCTGCACTTGTCATTGTATTTGCTATATTGTTTATTGAAAGAATATTTCCAATATTATCTAATACAAAATTAGCCACACTTTTTAGCATTGTTTCATCTGATATATTTTTTCTTATCATTACATCTTTTATTATCACATCATTATATAAACTTCCTAAATATCTGCTGATTTCATCTTCTTCTAATTGTAGTGTATAAGGAAAAGAACCTAAAGAAATATATTTTTTATATAATTCTTCTAAATTATTTATATTTATCGCTTCTTTATATTCTTTAAAAGATAATGGTAACATTTTTATTTCAACATATCTTCCAGAAAGTAAGGTCGCAAGTTCTGATGATAAAAAACAAGCATTTGAACCTGTTATATATAAATCAACATTTTTATTTATATATAAACTATCTGCAACTTTTTGAAAGTTTGTGATTATTTGTATTTCATCTATAAATACATAATTTTTCTTATCATCTTTTAATTTATCATTTATATAATTATATAAGTCCATATAATCTTTTATAAAGTTATATTTTAAATCTTCTAGATTTATACTTATTATTTGTTCTTTTTCTACACCTGTATCTATTAAATAATTCTTATACATTTCTAATAATGTGCTTTTTCCACATCTTCTTATTCCTGTAACAACTTTTATTAACTCTTTATCTTTAAATTTTTTTAATTCATCTAAATAATTTGGTCTTTGTATCATATCCCAAAATACCTCCAATCATATTATATACATTATACAATATTATATTCACTTTTGCAAGTTTTTGTGTTTACAATACAAAAAACTTTTGAAATTTTATGTTTTTTGTATTATATAATTACAAATAATTCTTTATTTATTAGGATACAAAATACAACATAAAGAAGTAAAGTTAATAATATTCTATTATATCTTTTATAACAAATAATCGTTCTGCTATTATAAAAAAATGTAAATAAGATTCGCAAATATCCGCACTTTACCATCATTTATTATATTGGCAGAAATAAAATCCTAAAACCTAATCTCATATTGTATATCCATATCATTTATCATATCTATTAAATATTTTACTTTATCATTGCAAAAGACTTTGTCTCAAACACAAGTACTCCACCTATGAGTTTTGACATAATATTAAAACTTGGGAAGCTACAAAGCTAATTTACCTTTTTAACACCTACTAAAAAAATTTGCAACAAAAAAAATCAACCATTTTTTTCTGATTGATTTTTGTATTAATTCTGTTCTATTAATTCGAACAGAAAAGTCAATGGTGGGAATGATTAAGTCATGAACTTTTATGTGTTTTTTAACAATATTTGTGTACTTTTTTATTATTAAAAAATATCATAAAAGCTTGTATTTTCAGCAATTCTTGAGATTTTATATTTTTACAAAAATACATATTATATTTTGAAAATTAGTGGCGTTGCATTAAAATCGCATTAAAAAATCTCTGAACTATTGATATTTCAATAATTTCAGAGATTAATTTTTGGTGGGAATGACCGGAATCGAACCGGTACGAGGTTTAACCCTCGCAGGATTTTAAGTCCTGTGCGTCTGCCAGTTCCGCCACACTCCCATATGTTTTTTGCAGACACTTCTGATAACGATATTTATTATAACATCTTTTTTTTTACTTGTCAATTGTTTATGAATATTTTTTAAGAAAGTGCATAGATTTTTCTACGCACTTTCTTTATATAACTTTACTTTCTTTTCTTCTTACCTTTTGAAAACTTTGCTACAACTCCATCTAACATATACCAAAGTGGTGATGCTATAAATATTGAAGAATATGTACCAACTAATACACCAATTGTCAGTGGAAAAGCAAATTCTTTTAACACTGTTTGATTATTAATAAGTGCAAATATATATACAACAAGAATTGCTGTAATAGTTGTAAGTGATGTATAAATTGTTCTCTTCATTGTTTGACTTAAACTTGTATTAATAGTATTTTTTGTATCACTAGAATTTGTAATTTTCTTTTTATTTTCTCTTATTCTATCATATATTATAATTGTATCATTTATAGAATAACCTATAATCGTAAGTATTACAGCAACAAATGTAGAATTTATAGGAAATTTAAATATTCCATATATTGCTATTATAAATAAAGCATCATGAAGTAAAGCAATAATTGCAGTAATAGCAGCTGTAAAACCTAATGTTTTAAATCTTATACCTATATATAATAATATAAGTATTATTGCTACACCTAAAGCAAGTAATGCTGAATTTAACAATTCACTACCATAAGATGGTTGCACATTCCTTATAGATGGTTCATCCATATTAGTATATTTTTCTTTTAAACTTTCTACTACTTTATTAGATTCTTCTTCAGACATTACATCTGTTGTTATAGTAACAGATGAGTCTCCACCTGTCATTTTCTGTACAAGAGCAGTTTTTCCAACAGCATGTTTTACTATATTTTCAATATCATAATTATTAAATTCTTCTTTTAAATCTACCTCTATTTTAGTTCCACCTTTAAAATCTATATCAAATTTAAAACCTGTAACTAAGCCAAATACTATTCCACCAATAATAACTATTAATGAGAAAGCAAAAAATACATATCTATATTTAAAAAAGTCCATTTTCATATTATTTTGCCTCCTTTTCTTTTTTTATTCCAAATAAAAATTTAGATTTATTGCAAATTGGCAACAATTCTTTAAGTAAAAATCTAGTAAATATAACTGCTGTAAATAAACTAGCAAGCGTACCAATTACAAGTACTATTCCAAATCCTTTTATAGTTCCAACACCAAAAATATATAGTAACAATGCAACTAAGAATGTTGTTACATTTCCATCTATTATAGCTGCCATTGCATTTTTAAAACTTTTTTCAAAAGCTTTCTTAGCTCCAACATTATTCTTAAGTTCCTCTTTTAATCTTTCAAATATAATTACATTTGCATCAACAGCCATTCCAATTGAAAGTATTAATCCAGCAATACCAGGAAGTGTTATACTTATTCCTGTATTTGAAAGTACTAACAATATAATACTTATATATGCGACCAAAGATACACTAGAAACAAAACCTGGTAATCTATATATTACTATCATTATTAAGCAAATTAATATTAAAGCAACAATTCCAGCCTTAACACTTACTTCTAAAGCCTGTTGACCAATATATGGTCCAATATATTCCTTACTTACAACATCTAAAGAAAAAGGTAATGCACCTGAAGAAATAAGCATTGCATATTCTTCAGCTTGCGTTTTCTTTTCTGCATAAGTACCTTGTCCCATTGTAATTATAGCAGTATTAGATTCAATTTTACTATTTACAATTGGAGCTGCTACCTCTGTTTCATCTAGATATATTGACATTGCTTGCCCAACTAATTTTTCAGTTGCTTCAGTAAATTTCTTGGTACCCTCATCGCTAAATTCTAAAACAACATGAGGTGATGGAAGTCCCGTATTATCAGTAGGATCTTCGCTATATTTTGCGTCTTTTATATCTTCACCTTCTAGCAAAATATTTCCATCTGGATCTTTAAACATTATTTTAGCCGTTTTATCAAGACCTTCTACAGCTTCTAATGGATCTTTAGTTTTATCATTTATATCAGCTGGAATATCAACACTAATTTGTGCAGATGAGCTGTCAGTCCTTACTATATAATCAAATATATTTTTTGCTTCCAATCTTTTTGTTATAACAGCTTTAGCTTTGGTTAAATCTTCCTCAGATATAACTGTTCCCTCATCAGCCTTTGCTTGATATACGATTGAAACTCCTCCACTTATATCAAGTCCCGTATTTATATTTTTAGCTCCTTTTATTATCTGTTTATCCCCTATTTTAAGTCCAAATATTGCAAGATATGCAATAAAAATAACAATGGCTACTCCTATTATAATTTTTATAATATTATCCTTTTTCATTAAAGTCACCCCTATAATAGCTTAATTATACTATTTTTTAGTAGTATAGTCAATCAATATACGACATTTTTTTCACAAAAAATAACGCACAACAAAACTGCGTTATTCATTAATATTTTTTAAACTATCTTTAAAATCTTGTTCTGGATTTTCCACATTATTAACACTATTTAAATTGACATTATTATTTTGATTATTAATATTATCAGTAACATTTAGATTTAAATTATTATAATCTTCTATTTTATTATTGCTTTTTTCATTGTTTAATGAATGTATAAGTTTGTCTATTACATTATAATGAGATTTAGGATCTTTTACACTATATATTACAAGTCCATTATTTCTATCATTGTCAGCATTAGTATATATAACCATAACACCATAATCAAGTATTCTATCCCATATTGTTCTTCTAATTTCAACTTCTTTTATATTTTTATATTCAATATTTTTTCTATGTTGATTTAAAAAATCATCCTCATAAACCATCATATCATCATAAAATGTATATGTAACATGATTGTACTGTAACTTTTGAAATACTATCGTAGCAACTAATTTTATAGCTGTAACAACATCTGCTATTATACATAAAATTAATAATAATTTATCTATTTTTATATTATTAAAAATCTCATAATTTGCAAATGTAAGGCTACCAGCCTTTAAAGCTACTAATATAGTTAATACTATGAATAAAATAAGCACAAAGATGGATGTACGAATTTTTTTACCTGTTGGCATACCCATTTCATATAGAAAATTAAACTTAGGAGTAATTTGATATTTTATTTCTCTATTATCTTCCATAAATCTACCTACTTTCTTATAATAGTTCCAATTTTTTCACCATTAATCGCCCTTATAATTGATCTTTCTTCATTTAATGCAAACACATAAATTGGTATTTTATTCTCCATGCATAGTGTTATAGCAGTTGTATCCATAACATTCAAATTTTCTGATATAGATTGCATATATGTAACCTCATCATATTTTTTTGCATCTTCATATTTTTTTGGATCCTTGTTATACACACCATCCACATTTTTAGCAAGTAATATTAAGTCTGCATCAATCTCATTAGCTCTCAAAGCTGCACAAGAATCAGTTGTAAAGTATGGATTTCCCGTACCACCTGCAAAAATAACAACTCTTCCTTTTTCAAGATGCCTTACAGCTCTTCTACGTATATATGGTTCTGCTATCTGCTTCATTTCTATAGATGTCATAACCCTAGTTTCTACACCTTTACTTTCTGTCATTTCTTGAAGAGCCAAAGCATTAAGTATTGTTGCAAGCATTCCCATATAGTCAGATGTTGTTCTTTCCATATATTCATCACCATATCTACCACGCCAAAAATTACCTCCACCTATTACTAAAGCTATTTCAGTTCCTGTTTTAGATAATTCTATTATTTGCTCTACAACTCTTTCTAATTTTTTGTTATCTATACCTCTGCCATCTTCTTTTCCAATAGCTTCGCCACTTAATTTTATTAATACTCTATTATACTTTTTCTCCATATCTCTAACCTCTTTTTTTCCTTTCCTTATTATCTTTTTTATTTATACCATTTTCTTTTTCAATTTTTTCCAATTCTTTTGTTATTTTTATTTTTTCTTTATAATAAATAACTGTAACTATTAATAGCAATATTATAACAATACCTAAGACTATGTACATGTAATCACCAATTGAATTATATAATATACTAGATATTTTTTCAATACTTTTATTTAAACAGTTTTATATAATTTACATTATATCTTGTATATATGGTCTATATCATATTTTTTATGCAAGCTCAAAAAAAGTAGTACAAAAAATGTACTACTAAAAAACTAGTTTCCTTTAACTTGTTTCATTACTTCTTCAGCAAAGTCAACTTCTTCTTTTTCTATTCCTTCGCCTCTTTCAAATCTAGCAAATCTACGAATTACTATATTTTCGCCTATTTTAGCAATAAGCTCTGTTAATAATTCATTAACTGTCTTATCTGGATCTTTTACAAAAGGTTGATCAAGTAAGCAAATTTCAGAATAAAATTTATTTAATCTTCCTTCCACCATTCTTTCAACAACTGCTTCTGGTTTGCCTTCATTTAAAGCTTGAGCTCTTAAAGTTTCTTTTTCTTTTTCAACTAATTCTGCTGGAACTTCTTCACGTCTTACATATTTAGGACCAGTTGCAGCAATATGCATAGCAATATCTTTTACGAATTGTTTAAAATCTTCATTATTAGACACAAAGTCTGTTTCTGAATTTACTTCTACTAAAGCTCCATATTTTCCACCATGAACATAAGCTTCTACTAAACCTTCAGCAGCTATTCTTCCAGCTTTCTTTGCAGCTTTTGCAATTCCTCTTTCTCTTAAAAGTTCAATTGCTTTTTCTATATTACCATCAGTTTCAACTAAAACTTTTTTACAATCCATAATTCCAGCATTAGTTCTATCTCTTAATTCTTTTACTTGTGTAGCAGTAACTGCCATAAAACATTCCCCCTACTTATTATCTTCTGATTTTTCTTCTATTTTGTTTTCTTTAACAACCTTTTCTCTTTTTTG
>CAZTVT010000046.1:0-9794 GCA_964617175.1 uncultured Clostridium sp. | reverse complement strand
TATTTTTAATATAATTTTAAGTAACGCATTGTTTCATATAAAAGTATTTAATAATTTAATTTTTTATAAAAAGACATATGTTTAATAATTTATATTTATATTTATATTTATATTTTTATTGTTATTACAGTATTTTTTTATGTTTTACACACCTGTGAATTGTAACAATTTCCAGCCTAAAATTTTAAGGGAAAATCATGAAATTTCTCTAAAAACACTTATTTTTGCAACATTATTCTGCTGTTTTTTAGGAATTAAGAATTAGCGATTAAAATCGCGAAACATGTTAACCATAATTTTTGTAACATTTGAAACCTTTAAAAAATATATGAAGTAATAAAAAAATTGTAATATTGGTTAAAATATGCTATTGCATTCTAAAAACATAAATAAAAAACAAGTTTTTTAAAATAATATATAAAAAGGGTATAAAGCCTCTTTCGCTATAAAAATATAGATTATGGAGATTTAATTTAATAGCTCTTTTTTAGTGTAAAGTAAAATACTAGTTATTAATTTTCTACCATTTGTAGTTAGGTAATATTTATTTTTTCTAGCTACTTTTTTTATTATTCCATGTACTTTTAATTTAGAAAGTAATCGAGTTATTTTATTAATATTTTTCTTCGAATTACAATTTTCTTTAAAATAATCATTTCGAATAGATTTATTAGAAAAACCATTTATTAAATACTTTCCATTTGAAATCAATTGAAACAATAATAAAGTATCACTAGATAGAATATTAAAACCAGAATAAGGTCTACCATTTATCACTTTTCTACAAGAGATATTTTCTATTTCTTTAAGTGGTACCTTATCTAAGTCAATATCAGGTAATGCCTCAATATATCTTTTAGTGATAGCTTTACTAATTTCAACATAACGATATAAATTAGAAATGCTCTTTCCCATAGTGAGTCCATTCTTTAATAGTCTGAATTTCTTTATGATGATATTTTTAAATGTTACAAAGTTATGGTTAACTTTTTTAACTAAAGAAATTGAAAATGCTAAAAAGCGATAAAATAATATTACAAAACAAGTCTTTTTTAGGGAAATTTCATGAATTCCCCCTACTAAAATTCATATAACTGTTGTAAAGATTGAAAAAATATGATATACTTTGCTTTGTTATATGCTAAATATCAAATATTGGCATATATATTATGTAATTAGGAGTTGATAAATTTTATGCTATGTTCAGTATGTAAAAAAAATATGGCAGTCGTATTTATAAATAGTTTAGATAAGGAAGGAAAATCTACTGGTAAAATAAAAGGGTTATGTTTAGAATGTGCAAAGAAACAAGGTATAGATCCATTATCTAATATTGTTAAAGAAATATCAAATATGTCTGAAGAAGAAATGGAAGAAATGTCTAATCAATTCAGTGACATGTTTAATAGTATGGGCAGTATGGATGGACTATCTATGGATGAAGAGTTATCATATGAAAATAATAATTTAGATGAAAAAAACAAAAAAAATAACTTTTTTAATTTATCAAGTATGTTTAATATTTCTCCTTTTGGTAATAAAGATAATACTGAGGAAAAAGAAAAAAGTAAAGATAAAAAAAAGAAAAAGAATAAAAAAACAAAATACCTTGATACTTTCGGAGAAAATTTGACAGAAAAAGCAAGGGAAGGAAAAATCGATAAAGTAATTGGTAGAGATAAAGAACTTCAAAGGATGATACAAATATTAAATAGAAGAAGCAAAAATAACCCTGCATTAATCGGCGAACCTGGCGTTGGTAAAACTGCAATTGTAAATGCATTAGCAATTGCAATTGCTAAAGGAGAGGTACCAGGTAAGTTAATAAACAAAGAAGTCTATCTTGTTGATATGACATCCCTTGTTGCAGGTACTCAGTTTAGAGGACAGTTTGAATCTAGAATTAAAGGTATGATAGATGAATGTAAATCTTTAGGAAATATTATTCTTGCAATAGATGAAGTGCATAATATAGTTGGAGGACTTGAACATGATAATTCAATGAATGCTGCAAATATGCTAAAACCAGCTCTTGCAAATGGTACAGTACAATTAATTGGTGCAACAACTCTTAAAGAATATAGTAAATATATTGAAAAAGATAGTGCATTAGAAAGACGTTTTCAACCAATAATAGTTGACGAACCTACTCCTGAAGAGTGTTTTAATATTTTAAAAGGAACTAAAGAATATTATGAAAAATTCCATAAAGTAACAATACCAGATGATGTACTAAAAGATGTTGTAAATTTGTCCGACAAATACATCCATGATAGATTTTTACCAGATAAAGCAATAGACTTACTTGATGAAGCATGTGCAAGAGTTAATCTTGATGATATAAACTTAGCAAAAATCGAGAAACTAGAAAAACAAATTGAAGATATTGAAGAAGAAGAAAAAGAACTTGAAGAAAATTTAGATGATGCTAAAACTAAAGATACTAATGTTATAGAAAATGAAGATATCTCCTCTTTTGAAAAAGCAGCTACTCTAAAAGCAAATAAATGTAAGTTACAAAACGAGCTTAATAAACTACAAAAAAAGCTAAAACCAAGAATTGTTAATTTTGATAATTTAGCTGATGTTATTGAGCTTTGGACAAAAATTCCGGTATCAAGAATTAAAACTGCTGAGACAGAGAAACTACTAAACTTAAAAGAAAATCTTAGTAAAAAAATAATTGGACAAAATACTGCAATAGAAGCAATTTCTAATGCAATATTAAGAAAACGTGCTAACATACGTAATATTGAACGTCCTCCTTCTTTTATTTTTGTAGGACCTACAGGTGTTGGTAAAACTGCATTAGTTAAAGCTCTAGCTTATGAACTTTTCGATAATGAAGATGCAGTTATAAAACTTGACATGTCTGAGTATATGGAAGAACATAGTGTTTCAAAACTTATAGGTTCTCCTCCTGGATATGTAGGATATGATGAAGCAGGTCAACTTACAGAAAAAGTTAGACGTAATCCATATAGCATTGTTTTATTTGATGAAATTGAAAAAGCGCATCATAGTATATATAACCTACTTTTACAAATATTAGACGATGGAAAACTTACAGATTCTCAAGGAAAGAGCGTATCATTTAAACATACTATAATTGTACTTACTTCAAACCTTGGAACTAACTTTAAAAATGAAGGATATGGATTTGCTAACTTAAACATTGCTGAAGATATGCTTAAAAATAACGCAAATTCCGCACTAAAAGAGTTTTTCTCACCTGAATTCTTAAATAGAATTGATGATACTATAGTATTTAATAAACTTTCTTTTGATAATATTTTAGTTATAGCTGATTTATTGATAAAGGAACTTCAAGAAGAAACAAAAAAAAGACATATATTATTTGACTATACAAAAAATGTGACTCATTTCATTGCCAAAAAAGGTTACAATGAAAAATTTGGAGCAAGACCTTTAAAAAGAGCAATACAAAAATATATTGAAGACGAGCTTGCTGTTAGACTTATAAAAGGAAAGCTTAAAGAAAATACTAAATATTTAATAGATGTACAAAATGAGAAAATAATAATAAATGATTAAAAGAATGGCACCAAAATTAATTGGTGTCATTTTTTACATTTTTACACAGGTTCTACCAAATATTTGGTAAATAAATCCTGCGTAAGAATATCGTAGAATGTAGCAATATAGATTTTATATTTGCATTTTTTGGGTGTTTTTACCTCCTCTTTAGATATAATTTTTTCAATAGAGATCTCTTGAAATTTATTGTCCAAAAAATTGTATAATTTTCCACAAAAATTATAAATAGCCTCTTCAAAAGGAACTATCTCAGAATCAACTGTGGAAAATTTTTCTCCATACGGAAAGATTTTTTTTATTTTCCCGTAAAGAATTTCTGAATGATACCTATTAAAAGACTTAATAAACCTTTTAGATTTCACATCACCTAAAATTGTATACTGAGGAACAATAGTCGGATAATCAGAACCAATAGCAAACATTATAAATCCCCTTTCAAAATTTTTATTGGTTAATATTTTAACTTACTATTATAGTATATCACTTTTTTGAACAATTGTCAATATTTTGTTGAACACTTGTCAACTTTAACTTTCTATATCCTCAATTATTAAATTTAAATCTTCTTTGCTATCAGCTTTTATCCCAACATTTAATTCTTCTAACATCTCAGGATTTAAAGTCTCTAAATCTGCATTTATTTTTTTATATACCGTCATAGTACTATCATCTACAACATTATATACAACTATAATTTCATCTTCTAATTTAACTAGAAAATGATTTGGACAATTTTGCTCTATTTCTCTGTTATATATGATTTTTTCATTACTTTCTTCTATAATTTCATATATATTACCATTTTCTTTTTGTTTTACATTTTCTTCTTCTTTAACTTTTTCAAGTGTAGTACCATAAGCCATATTTTTATTTTCTATAATATGTCCACATTTATTATATTTGTCTTCATACACTACTTCTATATCATAAGTTTTGGTACTTACAGGAGTAGTACCATTATTTTCATTATTATTATCTTCTGCAGTAGTTTCAGTATAATCCATTAAATCTTCATTATTTTTAGTATATCTAAAACCTAAATATATCCCAATTGATAGACAAAACACTAATATTCCCAATACTAAAAAACTATACCCTATATTTTTTTTCATACTAATCACCTTTTATAATATAATCTGTAAAATTTAGAAATTTATACCATTTTTAAATGTTAAATTTAAAAGCACCATCTTTTTCTGTTATTTTTACTTTTATATTATGATTAAAAAGTGTATTTAGTGTTTCTTGTGAGGGATGATTATATATTTTTTTCTTTGCTGATATAACAGCAACATTAATATTTAGTTTATTTAAAAATTCATCTAAAGTAGATGTCTTTGACCCGGTGATGTCCTACTTGATAAACATCAATATTATTTATTGGAATATTAGCATTTTTAAGTATATATTTTTCTGTATTTTTAGTAGCATCTCCCATAAACATTAGAGTTTTATTTTTTATAGATATTATACTTACAATTGAATTTGCATTTGCAATATCTTCATCATCTATTTTTTCATTTACATTTGGACTAATAATATCTATATTTATATCACTTATCTGTATTTTTTCATCTTTTGTAACTTCAATTTTTGATATATTATTTTTATTTAACAAACTTAAAATATTACTGTACTCTTTTTGTTCTTCTTTAGGTCTTGCATATATAACCTTTTTTATTTCTACATTACTTAATAATTTATCATTTATACCATTTATATGATCGGTATGAAAATGGGTAAGTATAACAGCATCTATACTTGATATATTCTTCTTATTTAAGTAATTTATTATTATACTAGAGGCTAAATTATCTTTTGTAGAACCAATGTCTACTATTATATTTTTTCCTTTGTAATGAATTAACGCCATATTTCCCTGTTCTACATTAAAATATATAACATAGTTGTTTAAATAATTTAAATAAATATAGCTAAACACAATATACGTTATGGCAAATATATAAAATGATTTTATAATAACATTTATTAAATTTCTATATTTTCTTTTTATATATAGCATTATATATTTTTTATAATTTAAACCCATTATACAAGTATAATAGATTAATATGCTTAAAATATCTGGCGCTCCCAGTTTTAAATTAATAAATTCAAATTTAGAGAAGAATTTTACTAAAAGTATTATAACTTTTAATATAACAAATGAAGTATTAGCAAGAATATTTGATACATATGGTACATAAGATAAAATTACTGTTACAAATCCAATAATACTAAAAATGTTATCAATATATGAAATTACTATATTAGATAAAAAAGTTATTAAATAAAAAGAATTAAAAAAATATATTTGAATTGGAAATAACAAAATTTGAACAGAAATTGTAAAAGAAAGCGGAAAAATTATTATGTATAAAAAGTTATATATTAATTTTTTTATTCCCTTAGGTTTTACGTATTTTATATTTAATATACTCTTTAATACTATATCAAAAAAGCTAAAAATTTGGCTTTGGAACATAACTATTGAAATTACTGCAAGATATGACATAATCATTCCAATATTAAATACAGAAAACGGATTATACATACATATTAATATAAATGACAAAAATATCTTTAAATATGTATTTATTTTTCTTTCACTTCGTTTAGAAATATTTGTTATTACAAGCAAAAGGCTTGCTCTTAGTATTGAAAGTTCAAATGAACAAAAAATACAAAATGCACATGATATAACAAGAGTAAAAATAACAGAAAGTGATTTATTTAATTTTTTAGAAATATACGAAATTACCATCATTAGTGTTGCAATATTAGCTCCAGATACTGCAAGCAAATGACTTAAACCACTCTTTTCAAAATCTTCTTTTATTTCATCATCTAAAAGCTTATCATCTCCATAAAGCATACTTTTAAACAAATTACTTTCTTCTTTTGGCATAATACTATCAATTCTATTTGATATTTTATCTTTTAAATCATATACTAATTTTACAAATAAATTATTAATTTTAACATCAATTAATTTAATTTCATATGTTGTAATAGTTCCAACAATATTTTTTGAGTTTAAATACTTTTTATAATCAAATTCATATGGGTTACCAAGTTTTTCAGGAATAGTTATCTTCCCTCTAAAAGATATTATATCTCCATATTTATAACTATCATATTTTTTTATATCATTATTTAACTTTGAATATTTATTTTTATATATATTTAAAATAAATTTATCACCATTATATTTAACTAAATATGAAATTTTATCTTCTTCTTCCTTTTCTAAACTTTCAATATTTGCTTCCATTCTACTAGTATTTTCTGATGTCCTATATTTGAAATTAAATTTATAAATCTTTGAAATTAAACTTAAAGAAAAAATTATAACGATAAAAATTAAAGTTAAAATTTTATGTTTTTTTATATTTCTAATTACTTTTTGCATAATAAATATTATATCTCCTTTATATGCAATTTAATATCTTCAGTTGTAGGAAGATGTGACTGTAAATATTAGGGTATATCCTCTAATAATTTATATTGGGTTACTCCTATAGGTTTATTTATATTTTTTAGATCTTCTCCCCCCTCCTTACTTATACTATGATTCTTATTATATCATCATAGTATATTAATATAAAGAATTCATAGATTAAATTTACAGTCTAGTTTTGTCGATATTATTTTTGATAAACTAAAAGTGGGCCAAAAAAAGAATGTATATTGTACATCGTTATTTTAGATTTTTTATACATTCTTATTTTATCATTTATATAACTTTTATTTAAATTTAAAAACAAGGATTAATTTATTATCCTTAAACATATTTATTTTTTTACAAAACTAACTCAAGAGATTGTATCAGTTTTATTAAGTAATTTTTATTCTTTCTTACCAATCTATTTCTTCAGGATAATCATCATAACATATATCATCTAATGTGCATTTTCTTTCATCACATATTTTTTCTATCTGTAATTTCATATCATAATAATCTTTATAATCTAAGTAATTATATATTTTATCTGCAATATGCATAAATTCTTTCTCTCTTTTTTGTTTTGTCATTTTTGCATAATTTATAGATAATAAATCAAACCATTGAGGAATAAAACTAGTATCAAATACTACGAAATTTAACAAACCTTTCTTTACTTTATTAAATTTTATTTTTGTCAACATTTTTGATAATGAATGTAATACTAAAGAATAAAAATAATTAACCATATTTATATTTGCATTATATATATCATTTTCTTTTTTATCAACTTTATTCATAAAATATTTTATTAAAGCCATATCTAATAACAAATCAGTTAAAAGATAGTTAAAGCTAAAATATAGATTTTTATCAGTAACTTCTTTTTTATTTATACTAAAATATTCACGTTTATAGTCATCAAATTCATTATCAATTAATTCTATCTCTCTATCTCCTTGATAAGCATGTCTTACATCATATAAAAAGCCGTATATATGATTTTGCATTATATATTCACCTATATTAGTGTATTCCCCACTAATTAAAGAACTAATAGAATCATATAAACAATTTAAGTCTTTATAATCTCCAGATATTGTAACACCTGCATAATTCTTAGTTAATTCTACTTTTAACATATTTCTTACCCCTTAAACTTAATATTATTCTTTTTACACCAATTGATTGCAATTTTCCTATATTTTTCATCTCTAAACTTATACCAATCATCAATAATATCTAAATCCATACAAGCATCTTTAAATCTTCTAAAAGCTCCTCTACCATTAATGGCACTCAATAATTTATTATATATTAAATCATTTTCTATTGTTTCAATAAATTCTTGCATCATACCATATTCATTTATTTCATACTTGCTTGGCAATTTAATAGATTTTTCCATTACTTCATATAAGTTTTCATCATCCTCTCCATACTCTAAATCATCTGGGTAAAATACTTCTTTTGTTTCGTTATTATGTATACATTTTCATCAGGGCAACCGTTTACATACTCTAAACCTTCTATTATTTCATTTAAATCTATCAAGTTAATACCTCCTTTAATTATTATTTTCACTATATAACTTTTAAATATTATAATTCTTTTATTTAAGTCCAACGATTGTTGCAAAAGTAGCATAATCTTCATCTTTTCTTCTAGTTGCTTTTCTATATGAATAAAAATCATCTTCATTACAACATGTACATATATTACAGATAGCAATATTTTCTTTTTTAACACCAATATTAATAAAATCATCTGTTATTACTTGTATAAGGTCAAAATGATATCTTCCCTCTTTATCCCTAGAAATGTAATCTTCCTCTTTTGGAAAAACATCTACAAATTTTCTTTTAAATTCTTCCTCTTTACTTGTAAAACAACACTTTCTAATTGATGGTCCAATACATACAATCAAATCTTCATATTTTGAACCAAACCTTTCATGCATAATCCTAGCAGCCTTTAAAGAAATTTTCTTTAGTGTCCCTTTCCAACCACTATGAACATTTGCATATATATTTAAAATAGGATCATATATAATTATAGGATTACAATCTGCTGTTGTAACTAGTGTATTTATATCTTTTTTTGCTACTATATATGCGTCATAGCACTCTTTAGATAAATTACTAAATTGGTATTTATCCTTATTTTCATTATCAAGTATTAAAATATTATCAGTATGATCTTGTTTTCCTTTATATATATTTTCTTTTTTTATTCCAGCACAAGATGAAATTATTTCCAAATTTTTATCTACATTTTCATATTTATCTTTTCCTACTGCTCTAAAATTTAGACTATTATATACACCTGTACTTACACCTCCATGCCTTAAAGTAATTAGATGCAAAAGTTTATCGCTGTACTTTTCTAATATTCTAAATTTTAGATATTCTACTTTTCCATTTTTTATATGAATTATATCATTGTCATTAAAATCACTCATTTTTTACCTCTATTTCTCTTCCAAGTTTAAATGAATATATATATACTTTTTCAATATTTTTATTTGTTAATTTTTCTAAAGCATTCCTATATATGTCAAGTTGTACTTTATATCTACTTATAAATTCATCTTGCACTTTTAAATTGTCAGTTTTAAAATCAACAAGAACTATATTTCCATTTTCATTTATATAATATAAATCTATAATACCTTGAATATCACTCTTTGATATATTTTTATCTTTTAAGATAAATTCTTGTTCTTTATATATTTCTTTTGCTTTTCTTAACTCATTTCCTATTTTAGAATTTAAAAATATATTTATTTTTT
>CAZTVT010000045.1:0-9878 GCA_964617175.1 uncultured Clostridium sp. | reverse complement strand
AATAATAAAAAGATTAAAAGACTTCAACGATTTTTATATATTTTTAATAATTTTTGAAAAAAATAATAGTCAAGTTCAAAATCTGAACTCAACTATTATTTTTTATTGGACTTTTTTTACAGCCCCTTTTTTCTATAAAAGGTATTGTTTCAATATATAAAAAAGAGGCATTATTAAAACTGAGATAGTACCTCTTGTAAAAATTGTATAACAAAAATTTCAATATCAGACTTAGCTACAAGTTTTTTCATTTGCAAAGCTTACTTAGAATTTAAATTCACATTATAACATTATTTTAAATTAACCCCCAAAAAATATATATACTGCATATAATATAAATCATTCTGCATATAAAACATGAAAATATATGCAGAATACAATTGACTTTCTGCATATAAAATGATAAAATGTATGCAGAAACGGAGGGAAAATATGAGGAAATTTGATTATTCTTTTCTTGATAATGGTATGTTACCAGCGAATTTAATAAATTTAACAGGAGTAATATACTCATTAAAAACAGGTGCAGAAATAAGAAGAGATGAATATGAAAGAATATTTACAGAATTAGAAAAAATTGCAAAAGTTCAATCGGTTAAAAGTTCAAACGCTATAGAAGGTATAGTAACAAGTGATGAGCGTATAAAGGAAATTGTGAATCAAAGTAGTAAACCTTTAAATCACAATGAGTTGGAAATAGCAGGATATAGAGATGCTTTAAATCAGATACATTTAAATTTTGAAAATATAGAATTTAACGAAAATACAATTCTAAGATTACATGAAATAATGATGTCATATAGCGCTTACGAGTATGCTGGAAAATATAAAATGGATGATAACCTAATTATAGAAGATAAAGAAGGAAATAGAAAAATAATATATAAACCAGTTTCAGCTAAAGAAACACCAAAAGCAATGGAACAACTTGTACTTGCATATATGGATGCTAGTAATAATTCTAATATTAATCAGTTGTTATTAATTCCATGCGTAATTCTTGATTTTTTATGCATACATCCTTTTAAAGATGGAAATGGTAGAGTTTCACGATTGTTATCATTACTATTATTATATAAAAACAGATTTGATGCAGGAAAGTATGTTTCTTTTGAAGAACAAATAAATAATAATAATGGATATTATTATGAAACTTTAAGAGAGTCATCTCTTGGATGGGATACTAACGAAAACACATACGTGCCATTTATACAAAGTTTTCTATCAACATTATATATGTGCTATAAAGAGCTTGATAAAAGATTTAATGTTATAAATAGTAATAAAATAACTAAAAAAGCTAGAATAGAGGCTACAGTATTAAATAGTTTAACTGCAATTTCTAAAGCAGAAATATGTAATGTTCTACCAGATGTAAGCCCGTCAACAATAGAAGCTGTATTAGGAATAATGGTTAAAGAAGGAAGAATAAAAATAATTGGAAATGGCAAAAATACAAGATATATAGCAAAGAATTAATATAAATTATTCTTAATACTCGTGTGATATATTAAGGTAAGTTACAAGAAAAATAAATTTCTTGTATAGATGGTTATGCTAGTAATGGTAAAACAAAACTTTATTAGTTAGATAAAATACCTATCTTTTTTGTTTTAAATGAATAAATTTTTTTTTATTGTAAAAGATAATTATAGAAGAAAAATTTATTAACTTTTGTTAATTATATTGCAATTGAAACCAAAATGTAATATAATTGTAACAGAAAAATAGGAGGAGAAAATAGTGATTTTTGGACAAGATATTGGAATAGATTTGGGTACAGCCACAATTCTTGTATATGTTAAAGGAAAAGGAATAGTATTAAGAGAGCCTTCAGTTGTTGCTATAGATAAATCAACAGGAGAAGTCTTAGCTGTTGGTCAGGAAGCACGTAAGATGTTAGGAAGGACACCTGGTAATATTATAGCAATAAGGCCTTTAAAAGACGGTGTAATATCAGATTATACGGTAACAGAAAAAATGCTTAAGTATTTTATAAACAAAGTATGTGGAAAATTCGTTTTTTCTCCTAGAATAATGGTATGTGTTCCATCACGTGTAACTGAAGTTGAAAGAAAGGCTGTAATAGATGCAGCAACTCATGCGGGAGCAAGAAAAGTTTATTTAATTGAGGAGCCTATAGCAGCAGCAATAGGTGCAGGTCTTGATATAACTAGACCGTATGGTAGTATGATATTAGATGTTGGAGGAGGTACAGCCGATATTGCTGTAATATCTTTAGGTGGATCAGTAAAAAGCCGTTCTTTAAAAGTAGCAGGCGATAAATTTGATGAAGCAATAATGAAGTATATTAAGAAAAATAAAAATATAATTATTGGTGAAAGAACAGCTGAAGATATAAAAATAAATATTGGATGTATGTATCCAAAAACCGTTACAGAAAGAATGAATGTAAAAGGTAGAGATTTAACTTCTGGACTTCCTGTTGAATTTGAATTTACATCTGATGAAGCCTTAGATGCACTTAGTGGATGTGCGGAACAATTAGTAGAAGGAATCCATTCTGTATTGGAGGAAACACCACCTGAACTTGCTGCTGATGTGTCTGAAAGAGGAATATATATTACTGGTGGGGGTGGTCTTGTTTATGGACTTGATAAACTTATTGAAGAACGAACAAAGATACCAGTAATGATAGCACAAGATGCTGTATCATGTGTTGCCATAGGTACTGGAAAATCTTTAGAACATATCGAAATGCTAAATTCTGGTAACGCAACTAAAATACGTAATTTTTAATAAATATAAAATATTATTATTGTTTTTTGAGGTATAGTGTTTTCTATGCCTCTATTTTTATATATATTTATGTTTAAAAATTATAGACAAATTTATCAAAAAAGAGTATAATATTCTAAGTAATTAAGGAGTGAAATAGAAGTGGCAAGAACTGTAAAAGATGTGTTTTTTAACTGTGTATCAAATGTAGATAAATTTAAAGACGCAAATGTAGATGAAATAAAATTTTCTAAAAAACTTAATTCTGTAATTTTAATAACTTCCAGTAATGATAATATTTCACTTCTTGAATTAGAACGTTTTGAAAAAGAGGCTAAGTCATCTTACGATTTAAATTCATTTAAAATAGAATATAAATATTTAGGAAAAAAAGAAAATTTAACTAAGGAAGATGTGCTTGAAATATTAGATGACGTAAAAGAAAAGTATGATTATACAAAACATGTATTTAATAATTCAGACATTAATATTACAGATAATTTGGAAATATTGCTTAATCTTCCTTATGCTAATTTCCTTAAAATAAAGAAAATTGATGAATATATTGCTCTTGATATTAAAGTAAAGTATGGAATAGAAATTAAGGTTGTAATAAATGAAAAATCAGGAGTCATAACTGATACTTCAAATGATGTAAAATTTGTAAAAGTAGAGAGAAAAGAAGTAGTTAATTCTACTCCTGTTCCAAATAATGTAGAAAGTGAAAAGAAACCTTTTGTCCCACGAAAGCCACTTACAGAAGATGAAAAATTAGATAGAAAACTTGCAAAAGAACCTCAACCAGATAATGTAATCTTTGGTGTAGATATTAGAGATAAAAATATAAAGAAAATAAAAGACTTGATGCCTAGTGAAGATAGAATTTGTATCGAAGGAGAAATATTTAAAAGAGAAGATAGAGAATTAAAAAGTGGAAAAACTTTAATATGTTTAGACGTAACTGATAAAACGAGTACAATTTGCTGTAAAATGTTTTTAGATAAGAAAAAATTAGATGATTTAAAGGCAAAAAAAGCTTTAAATAAAGGGGATTATATTCTACTTCAAGGAAAAGCATCTATTGATTCTTTTTCAAATGAATTAAGCATTATGATTCATAATATTGTAAAGGCTGAAAAAGGAGAAGTAATAACAAGAGAAGATAATGCTAAAGAAAAAAGAGTTGAACTTCATATGCATACTCAAATGAGTGCAATGGACGGAGTAAGTAGTGCTTCTGATATTATAAATCAAGCAATAAAATGGGGTCATAAAGCTGTTGCTATTACGGACCATGGGGTAGTACAATCTTTTCCTGATGCAATTCACCTTATGACTGGAAAGTTTTCTAAACTTGTAAAAAAAGAAAAAGGATATCCTACAACTCAAGAAATAATCGACGCTGCCCCAATAAAAATACTATATGGAGTGGAGGGCTATCTAGTACAAGATATTGAACCTAACGCAAAAAGACCGGATAGTTTTTGTGTATTTGATATTGAAACAACTGGACTTAATAAAAAATATGAAAAAATTACTGAGATTGCAGTATGTAAAGTGAAAGATGGAAAAATAATTGATGAGTTTACAACTTTTGTAAATCCAGAAAAACATATACCAGAAGAAGTTCAAAATCTTACTCATATTACAGATGAATTAGTTAAAGATGCACCTACAATTGAAGAGGTATTACCTAAGTTTATAGAATTTACTAAAGATAGTGTTTTAGTTGCACACAATTCAAGTTTTGATGTCGGTTTTATATCTTATTTTGCAAATGAGCAAAAATTAGATTTTCATCCATATGTTATTGATACTTTAACTATAGCAAGAGAAATATATACTAGTGTAGAAAATCATAAACTAGGAACATTAGCTGAGTTTCTAGGAGTAGAGTTAGAAGGTGCACATAGAGCCATAAATGATACCAGAGCTACAGCTAAAGTATTTATAAAAATGATAGAGGATTTAAAAAATAAAGGAATTGACGTTTATGGGTATATGTACTCAAATATTGATGAAGATCCAAGAAAATTACCATATTACCATATAATAATATTTGCTAAAAATTATGTAGGACTTAAAAATTTATATAAAATAATATCATTTTCACATATTAGATATTTTAATAGAAGACCAAGAATTCCGCGTTCACTTTTAAATAGATATAAAGAAGGATTAATAATTGGTTCTGCTTGTGAAAGAGGAGAACTTTATCAAGCAATATATGAGAAAAAACCACAAGAAGAAATAGAAAATATTGCAAGTTACTATGATTATTTAGAAGTTCAACCTTTAGGAAATAATGACTTTTATTTAAGAGAAGGGCTTTTAAATAGTAAAGAAGATTTGATAAGGATAAATAAAGATATAGTTGAACTTGGAGATAAACTAAATAAACTTGTTGTTGCAACATGTGATGTTCATTTCTTAAATCCAGAAGATGAAATATATAGAAGAATAATAATGGCCGGACAGGGTTATGATGATGCTGATATGCAGGCCCCTTTATATTTCAGAACTACCGAAGAAATGTTAAAAGAATTTGACTATTTGCCTGAAGAAAAAGCTTATGAAATTGTAGTTACTAATACAAACAAAGTTGCCGATATGTGTGAGAGAATTAGTCCAATATCTGATGAAAAATGTCCACCTCATATAGATGGATGTGAAAAAATGATAGAAGATATTGCAGTAACTAGAGCAAAAGAATTGTATGGAGATCCACTTCCTGATATTGTTAAAGAAAGACTTGATAAGGAACTTGAATCTATAATAAAAAATGGATTTTCTGTTATGTATATAATTGCCCAAAAGTTAGTTTGGAAGTCTAATGAAGATGGTTACTTGGTTGGCTCTAGGGGTTCTGTTGGTTCTTCTTTTGTTGCCAATATGACTGGTATTACAGAGGTAAATTCCTTAAAAGCACATTATAGATGTCCAAATTGTAAATATTCTGATTTTTCAGATTATGGTGTAAAAAACGGATTTGATCTTCCAGATAAAGATTGCCCAAAATGTGGTACTAAACTTGAGAAGGATGGTATGGATATACCTTTTGAAACTTTCTTGGGATTTAACGGAGATAAGGAACCCGATATTGACCTTAACTTTTCTGGAGAATATCAAGCTAAAGCTCATAGATATACTGAAGTTATATTTGGTAAAGGAACTACATTTAAAGCTGGTACTATAGGTACTGTTGCTGATAAAACTGCATATGGATTTGTACTTAAATATTTAGAGGAGAGAAATCAAAAAATGTTATCTCCTGAGATAAATAGAATATCTCAAGGGTGTACAGGTATAAAGAGAACATCCGGTCAGCATCCTGGAGGAATAATTGTTGTTCCAAAAGGAAGAGAAATATATGAATTTTGTCCTGTACAACATCCTGCAGATGATCCAAGATCAGATATTATAACTACTCATTTTGATTATCATTCAATAGATAAGAACTTACTAAAACTTGATATATTAGGTCATGATGATCCTACAATGATTAGAATGCTACAAGATATTACAGGTGTTGATCCTAAAAAGATACCTCTTGATGATAAAGAGACCATGTCTATTTTTTCATCAACTAAAGCTTTAGGACTTACTCCAGAACAAATTAATTCTGAAGTTGGTACATTTGGTGTACCTGAATTTGGAACAAAATTTGTAAGGGGAATGTTAATTGATACAAGGCCATCAACATTTGAAGAATTAATTAGAATATCAGGACTTTCTCATGGTACTGATGTGTGGTTAAATAATGCCCAAGAACTGATAGAACAGGGAGTAGTAACATTAAGTGATGCCATATGTACCAGAGATGATATTATGATTTATCTGATATCTAAGGGGCTTCCTCCAAATCCATCTTTTAAAATAATGGAAACAGTACGTAAGGGAAAAGCTCTAAAAGATCCTGAAAAGTGGGCTGAATACAAAGAACTTATGAAATCCCATGACGTACCAGATTGGTATATAAAATCATGTGAAAAGATAAAATATATGTTTCCAAAAGCGCATGCTGCAGCATATGTTACAATGGCATTTAGAATAGCTTGGTTTAAGGTACATATTCCAGAAGCATATTATGCGTCTTTCTTCTCTATAAGAGCTGATGATTTTGAAGGAGAAAGTATGCTTCATGGAAAAGAAAAAGTAAGAGCTAAGATGAAAGAAATTGATAATCTTGGAAATAGTGCATCAAATAAAGATAAAAATATGTATCCTATTCTTGAAATAGTGTTAGAAATGAATGAAAGAGGAATTAACTTTTTACCAGTTGATTTATACAAATCTGATGCTGTAAAATTTATAGTAGAAGAAGATGGGATAAGACCACCTCTATCTGCACTAGATGGCTTTGGTGAAGTAGATGCAAATAAGGTTGTAAGTGCAAGAGAAGGAGAGCCTTTTACTTCGATAGAGCAAATGGCAAGAAAAGCAAAAATTGGTAAGGTTGCTCTTGAAACATTACAAAAAAATGGTTGCTTAGAGGGGTTGCCTCGTTCTGAACAGATGGATATGTTTGATTTGTTAGGATAATAATATATACGATCAGTATTTTATATATTGGTCGTATATTTGACTTTTAGGAAAAATGTATATAATTACTTATAGTGTTATATCATTAATAATGAAGAATAATTTCTTAATTGATTTATATTTTGTGTAATATTATTTACTTTATTATTCTTGTTATAGCATATCATTATAATACTTGCAGAGTAAATTTAGGAGGACTTTATTATGAATGCTGCCATTGCAAAACAAAAAACTATTGAGATTCAATATGATGCCATTAAGAAAAAAATTGATGAGTATCTGGAGAACAAATGGGCTTATGCTAAATTGCCAATAAATATGATGTTTGTACCTTTAGACGAGACTATCGATTTGATATTACTTGATGGCTTTGATGTTATCATTACTACAAAAGAAGATAACGATCAAAAAAAGCCTGTATTATATGAAGTTTCTTGGGAAAATGCCGTGGATGGTAAAGAAGGAAGAATAAAATATGTTTCAGCTGAAGATGAGCTTGCTAATTTCGTTGGAAATCTAAGCTTGGCAATGTTTCCAATCAACTTTGGCTGTGGCCTAGATGATTATAGTGAAGAACAAGAATTTGAAAATGATGATATAGAACAATATGATCCTACAGAGGATGATGAAGGATTTGAAACATTATTTTAAATAAGTAAAACAAAAAAGATTGAGTTCATAAAGACTCAATCTTTTTGTTATTAGTTTGTGATTGATTCAACCACCCTGCAAATTGATGAAATATGATATTTCATATTAACTATCTGATCTGAAAAGTTAGGATAATAAGCTTTACCATAAGTGCAAAGAGGATAAATATATTTAGTATTTTCTAAAATATATTCCTTTCTTTTACTCTCATCCAGTACACTAAGCCTTGTACAAGTATTAGCCCTATTTGAAAGTTTTATAAGAAGAGCTTTGCTATTTAATCTTAGAGCTTTATAATAATTATCATTAGACTCATTATCAGGTTTTGAAACAATTCTAATAAGTTCCAACACTTCTTCATCCAGTCCGTATTTTTCTACTAAATCATTACTTTCTCTATCAAAATTACAATGTTTAAAGATTTCATGAAGTAGTGCAGCAGCACAAGTTACATCATCATTAATTTTTAATGAAATCAAATATGAAGTCACTCTTAATGGATGAATAATGAAAGGATCACCGCATTTTCTTAATTGACCTTCATGTAAACGTTCAGATAAAGCAAGAGCCTTCAAAGTGTTAGTCATGTTTTTTCCCTTAGCATATCCTCTAATAAATAGTAAAGTTTTGCGATATTTTGTAGGACTAGTAGGTATAGGACTTATATCGTATAAACTTTCGATAGTTTCACATATTGATACCATTTGGTATTTTATAATGGTTATTGCATTTGAAAATTCAGGATAATACGCTTTTCCATATTTACAAATAGGAAAAATTAAATTTTTGGTTTCATTTACATACTCTATCATTTTTTCCTTTGTAAATGCATCAATGGTGGACAAATTATTTGCCCTATCAGATAATTTTATTATAGTAGCTTTTTTGTTTGTTTTAATTTTAGAGTAATATTTTTCAAGAGTAGGATCATTTTCTTTGTAATCTTTTGGCTTTGTTAGTAAAAGCACTATATCAATTATCTCTTTATTTAGATTATACTTCTCCGCTAATTCTTTGTATGGATCTGATATATTACAATCTTCTACGACATCATGAAGTATAGCAGCGGAACATGTTATATCATCATCTATACCTAAATTAATAAGATATGAAGTTACCTCTAAAGGGTGAATAATATATGGTGCTCCGCCTTTCCTTTGTTGATTTTCATGTAGTCTAGTAGCAATACTTAGTGCAATTAATGTATTACGCATTTCTTTTGCAATTGCATATCCTTTTAAGAAAAGATATATTTCTTCCCAATTAGAAAGATGAACATTGCTAGGTTGTAATAGTATTGTTTGATTTTTCATAATTGACTCCTCCTAATTAATAAATTTGGAATTGTATACGAATGTAAAATAATTGTACCATTTTTTACATAAAATGTCAATTAATTGAAATTGTCGTGAAATTTACATGAAAAATACATATATGCTTGAAAAATATAAAATTTATTGTATAATATAAATGTGAGGTGATACTATGAAATTAGATTTAACAGGACTTCGTATTGAAGTTACAGATTCAATAAGAGAATTTGTAGATAAAAAGATACAAAAGCTAAATAAATTCTTTGATGAAGATACTTTATGCCATGTTACATATACAGCTCCTACTAAAGGAAAGCAACATGTGGACATGAGAATTGAGTACAGATCTCATACATATCTTGCAGAAGATGATGTAGAGGATTTATATTATGGAATAGAGGCTTTAATAGGTAAAATTGAAAGACAATGTAGAAAAGTTAAAGATGATAATATTGGTAAAAAAAGAAGCGAAACTATTGAAGTTGCTACTGAAGAAGACGAATAATAGAAGGAAAAGATACTTATCTTAAATGATAGGTGTCTTTTTTCATTATTTGACATAATTGTAAAAATATGATAAGGCAAATTGTATAGTCAAACCGAACACTTAGAATAAAAATTCAAAATTAAATA
>CAZTVT010000044.1:6984-10004 GCA_964617175.1 uncultured Clostridium sp. | reverse complement strand
TTAAATATGTTAAGGTTGGTATAAATTTGGTTGTATACCTCTTTACATAGTTTGGTTTTTATTAATATATTAATCCTATATTTATTATTTATTCTTCTTACAAAAGGATATCTTGGAGTAAACACCTTATACAAGTTATCATTATTTTCGTTTAAAATATTATATAATCTATCAGCCTCTGCTTTTAGTATTTTAAAATCTTTAGAGGATAATTCAAAAAGTATTATGTCTAAAAAAGGAGGATAATTAAACATCTTTCTATATTCTATCTCTTTTTCATAGAACTTTTCATAATCATTTAAAATAATTGCATTTAATATATAATTATCAGAATCTGAAGTTGGAATTATAACTCTTCCTTTTAAATCACCACGTCCTGCCCTACCTGCTACTTGTGAAATATTTGAATAGGCTTTTTCACTTGCAGTATAATCATTCATTGCAAGCATATTATCAACACCAAGTATGCCAACCAAAGTTACATTTGGTATATCGTGTCCTTTACTTATCATTTGAGTTCCTATTAAAACATCAATTTTTTCATTTTTAAATTTATCAAGTATTTCTTGATGTGAACCTCTTGCAATTGTAGTATCTGCATCCATTCTAATCATAGATATATTAGGATAAATCTCTTTTAGCTCTTCTTCGATTTTTTGTGTTCCAATACTTCCAGATGATATATTGGTGCTTCCACAATTATAACATTTAGTTATATTTTTTTCTACATGTGAGCAATAATGACAAAGCAGTAAATTGCTATTTTTATGATATGTCATTGCAACATCACAATTAGGGCATTTGAAAATTTTTCCACAATCCTTGCAAGTAAGATATGATGTATATCCTCTCCTATTTAAAAATATCATAGTTTGCTCATGTTTTTCTATATTTTTTAGAATTTCTTCTTTTAGTCTCATTGGAATAATTGATGTATTACCAAGCATTCTATCTTCTTTTATATCTACAAGCTCTATTTTGGGTAAGATTGCATTACCAGGTCTTTTTTTCATTTCTAACAAATCTATTTTATTATTTTTTGCTTTGTAAAAACAAGTAACTTCTGGTGTTGCAGAACCTAAAAGAAGAAGTGCGTTATTACTTTTACAAATATACCTTGCGACCTCTTTAGTTGAATATTTTGGTGTACTTCCTGAATAATAACTTTGATCATGTTCTTCATCTATTATAACGAGTCCAAGATTATCAACTGGTGCAAATATAGCTGACCTTGCTCCCACAACTATATCTACTTTTCCGTCCTTTATTCTTTTATATTCTTCTTTTCTTTTTGCAATCGTCATCCTACTATGAAGTATTGCAACATTATTTCCAAATCTCGATACAAATCTTTCAACAGTTTGATATGTAAGTGAAATTTCTGGCACAAGAATAATTACTTTTCTACCTTGAGTAAGTACTGTTTGAATAACTTGAAGGTATACTTCAGTTTTTCCACTACCAGTAACTCCAAAAAGTAGACATTCATCATATTTTTCTTCATATATTTTTGTATTTATTTTATCTATCGCTTCTTTTTGCTCTTTGGTTGGAGTTTTGGGATAACTTTTTTCGACATTCAATTCTTCTAACAAATCTACTTCTTTATCAACTTTATATAGTTCTATATATCCTTTTTTTATAACAGTGTTTACGACAGCACGAGAAATATCTAATCCCTCTACAATGTCACTAAGTAGTACTAAACCGTTATATATTAAAAAAGTAAGTAACCTTATATGTTTTGCGGAAGTTATAATACTATCGTCTATATCCTGCATTACTTTATCTGGTGATACTATAAGTCTTACAGCAGTTTCTTTTTTTACGTCTACCTTTTTATTACTTCCTTTACTACGTGTACCTGGAGGCAACATTAATTTTAAAGCATCATATACGTTACAAAAATATAAATAAGAAATATTCTTTGCAAGTTTTAATCTGTTTTCATCTATGTATGATACATCATCTATTACCGATATTATTTCTTTTAATTTATATTTTTTAACATATTCTTTGTCTTCTATTACTTTTACAATTATTGCTTCTTCTAAATCTTTTTTGTTTCCAAAACTTACTTCAACTCTCTTACCTATTTCTATCTCGTTTTCTAATTCTACTGGCACTTTGTAATCATAAACTTTATTTAATTTACTTACTGAAGTATTTATAAGTACTTGTACTATCATTATCCACCTCTTATTTTAAATATATTATACTAAACAAAAGTTCTCATGTCAAGAAAAAGCATCCATACTTTTAAAGTATGAATGCTTAATAATTTATTTAATTAGTTTATATAACCTTTTGTTCTTAATGCATCAATTAGACTATCAATATTTGCATCTATTGTATTTACATTAGTATTTAATGTATCAAGTTTTGTATTAATAGTATCTATTCCATTAACTACTTTTGTTACTCTTCCAAATAGTGTCCACTTACTCTCTCCATCTGTTGCATTACCAATAGCATTTCTTAAATATGAAACGTTTGATGATATATCATTTTGTGTAGTTTTTATACTATTTAAATCAGTATAAGTAGTATTTTTAAATGTATTTAAAGTAGAATCAATATTATCAAATCTAGCAAATATGTTAGTATTATCTCCAGTAATCTTGCTTATCAAATTGTTATAATATGTATCTTGTTTAGAAGATATATCATTTATTTTTCCTATAATTTCATTTTTATTTGCAGTAGCTTTTCTTTCTAAATCTCGATATCCTAAAGCCATCTGATTTGATAAATTAGATATATTTGTATTAATATTATTTTTTGCAGCTGTTATAGCTTTTTTTATTGATGTTTCTGTTAAATCTACGTTTTTATTTATAGCAGCTGTTGATAATTTCATTTGAGTAGATAGCTGTGTTCTAGTTGTATTTACTTTAGAGTTAATATCATCTTTTGCATCTTTTACAACTTTATTAGTATTTTTATTTATATCATTTTTAGCTGTTGTTATAGCTTTTTTTATTGATGTTTCTGTTAAATCTACGTTTTTATTTATAGCA
>CAZTVT010000044.1:2850-6884 GCA_964617175.1 uncultured Clostridium sp. | reverse complement strand
ATCTTTTGCATCTTTTACAACTTTATTAGTATTTTTATTTATATCATTTTTAGCTGTTGTTATAGCATTCTTAATTGATGCTTCAGCTAAATCTACGTTTTTATTTATAGCAGCTGTTGATAATTTCATTTGAGTAGATAATAAAGTTCTAGTTTTATCTACATTATTATTAATGCTATCCTTTGCATCATTTGTATTGTCAATAATATCATTTTTTGCTTCATCAATATTTTCATTTATTTCATCTTTAGCATTATTTAGATTGTCAATAATATCTACTTTTGCTACAGTAATATTATCTATAACTTCTTCTTTAGAATTTTTAATTAATGTTGATAAAATACCATTTACTTCATTAATTGTATCATCTAATTCTTTTGTTTTTTGTAATAAAGTAGCTTCATTTGCTTTTTTATTTAGCTCATCTTCTTTTGCTACATACTCTTTTATATAACTATTTACTTCAGCTATTTTGCTGTTTATACTTTTAGTACTATCTTTAACCTCACTCATAGTTATTGCAGAAGTAGCAGTAATATTTGTTTTTAGTAAAGATACTTCATTTTGTATCTTTTCAATTTTTTCATTTAGTCCATTATTTTCTTCATCAGTTACTTCTTTTAAATTATTAACTTCTATTTCATTTGCGGCAGCTTTTGCTGAATCATAAACAGCTTTATTTAAGTTTCTAAGATAAAACCATAATAGTATGACAACAGCAACACAAGCTACAGCAATAATAATAGTAGTAATAATTCTTACTTTTTTACTCTTATCTTTCTCCATTTTTTCCTCCTTTTGGATGACCTAAACATCCATTAATTTATATTCATATTGGTAAAGTTATCTTCTATTATAATTACAGAGTTATTAATCTGGTCATTTAGCACTTTCATAAATTTTTCTTCTCTTTTCTGTTCATATATTTTATTTAAATATGAATCATCAAGAGGATCTCTTTTTATTATATGAAAGGCATAGTTTGATTTTATAACATCACTAACCTCACCAATATTTAAACTTTTTGTAGTATCTTCAATCTCTTGAAGTACTTCTCCTGCTTTAAAATACATATCATAAGGTGGATCTGCATCTACTGCATCGTCACTATATTTTTTTATGTACTCGTTAAAATCAGTTTCATCATTTATCTGACTCTTAACAGCTTCAGCAAGAAGTTTTTTTTGTTCTACAACTGAATCCGGTAATTTCTCTTTTGTAGTAGGATCTACAAATATAAATAAAATCTGTCTAGCTTTATAATAGTTTTGTTCATATTCTTTTTTTATATTTTCTTTTTCTTTATCAGTCAAATCATATATTTTGCCTTTAGAATATAAATTTTGATATATTATACTATATAACATATCAGTATATGCCATGTTATCATAAGCTTCCTCAGTTGTATTATTATCTTTTAGAAATTTAAGAAATTTATTTCTACCACCCAAAGACTCAATATATTTTTCCTTATCTTCGTTTAATTTATTTTTATCTTCATCTGTTAATTCTATTTTCTCTTTTTTAGCAACAATTTGAACAGCACCTGATATTTTTAAACTTTGTTCAACTTTTTTTCTAAGATAAGTATCTACATTTGTGTTACTTTCTTTATCAACTATTGTATTTAAAGTTGCTTTTGGTAATTTATTAGTATTTTCATCAAAAAGACTAGTTTTTGCAAGCCTTAAATACATCATATAATCATTTCTACTAAAAGTTATACCATCATAAGTCATTACAACAGCATTACCATATATTCTCTTAAAAACTATGATACCAAAAGATGATAACAAAGCTAGTAATAAAACAACAATAATAATTATAAAAATAAACTTTGTTTTAGATTTACTTTTATCTTTTAAATCATTAATTGTATCATTTTTCTTACCATCATTTAAATTTTGTTTTATCACTAGCAACACCTCGTATTATATTTTCAATTTTTGTACAATCATTATATTATAGTAGTTTATAAAAGTCAATATTTTTAACACATTTTTATCATATTTAATTCACCTAAAATACACATATTACTATATAAATGTATGCTAAGAGCATAAAAAAATGCTAGTATAAAACTAACATTTAATTTATCATTTTAATTTATTCTCTATAATTTTAGCAATTTCATTTGCTTTAGTAGTTATTTTCTCTATATCTTTTCCTTCAATCATTACTCTTACCAATGGTTCTGTACCTGAAGCACGTATTAATACTCTACCTTCACCTGCAAATTCATTTTCTACTACTTTTATAATATCATTTATTTCTTTATCATCATTAAATAAATATTTTTTATCATTATTTACTTTTGCATTAACAAGAACTTGAGGATAAATATCAATAATATTTGAAATTTCTGATGCTTTTTTGTTATACTTAATTAAACTTGTAATTAACATTAAAGAAGTAAGAATTCCATCTCCTGTAGGATTATAATCTAACAAGATTATATGACCTGATTGTTCTCCACCAAGGTTATAACCACTTTTTAGCATTTGTTCTAATACATACCTATCTCCAACATTTGTTTTAATCAAATTTAAATTATTATTTTTTGAATAAACATCAAGACCTAAGTTACTCATTACGGTTGCTACTATAGTATCATTTTTTAAATTATCATTATCTTTTAAATATTTAGATAAAATAGCAAGCATTATATCTCCATTTATTTCTCGTCCCATTTCATCTACAGCAAGACATCTATCTCCATCTCCATCATATGCTATTCCTAAATCATACTTATTAGATACAACATATTCTTTTAGCATGTTAAGATGAGTAGAGCCACAATTATCATTAATATTTATACCATTTGGTGTATTGTTTATTACAGTAAAATTAATCCCTAGTCTTTTAAAAATTCTTTCTGCAATATTGTAAGTAGCTCCATTAGCAGTATCTATTACAACTTTAAAATCATTTATTATTTTTCCTTTAATATTCTTTTCAAAAATATTTACTATAAAATTCTCATATTCACTTATTAACTCTTCTGTTATTTCTGATACACCTATATTTTCATTTACTGCCGTAAATTCGTTTAATTTTCCAGAATCCATTATTTCTTCAATTTCTTCTTCAATACTATCTGGAATTTTCATTCCTTTATTACTAAAAAATTTAATTCCATTAAATTCAAAAGTATTATGAGATGCTGATATTACAACACTTGCATCAGCATTCAATTTTTTTGTTAAATATGCTACTGCAGGAGTTGGTATTACTCCTAAAATTTTAACATTTGCTCCATAGCTTAAAAAACCAGCAACCATTGCACTCTCTATTAGTGTACCTGAAATTCTAGTATCTCTTCCTATTAAAATTGTAGGTGTATGAGATGTATGCTTAGATAAAACATATGCACCAGCCTTTGCTACTCTAAAAACAAGTTCAGGAGTAAGCTCTGTATTTGCAATTCTTCTTATTCCATCCGTACCAAAATATTTCTTCAAAATAACACCCTCTTTTTTTATATATTAACATAGTGGCAAGTATATTTTGCCACTATGTTTTTAGATAAATATCTTTTTTCTAATCAACAATATTATTTTTTTTCGCTTCTTCTATCTTTTCTAAATTAGGTTCGATAACATATTTATCATTTACTTTTACATAAACCTTCTCATCTACTATTTCTTTAGCAGCAATATCAACAGCATCTGTTATATCAGGATCACCCTCAATTACCCTTCTATTTTCTATATCTCTAGCTCTTTTTGCAATGGCTAAAGCTGCTTGATATCTATTACCTGCCTTTGGTATAATTTTTTTTACATTTGGATCTGATAACATTATTATTACCCCTTTCAATTACTAATATATATATTACCACAAACATATGAATTTTACAATATTTTATTATTAATTTTTAATACAGCCTATTGGTACCACTAACACACCATTTTCAGTAGTATATGCCATATCTGTACCTGTAATTATCATTAAAAACTCTGGCTTTCCAATTTTAGAATCATTTTTTAATATTAATTTTTCAAGCTCTAATAAATGCATTTCAGCTTCTTTAA
>CAZTVT010000044.1:625-2750 GCA_964617175.1 uncultured Clostridium sp. | reverse complement strand
TCATTTTTTAATATTAATTTTTCAAGCTCTAATAAATGCATTTCAGCTTCTTTAATTTTGATTCCTCCAAGTTTTGTTTCAACTAAAGCATATCTACCATCATTAAAATGTATAACATTATCACATTCTAATCCATATCTATCTCTATAATGTTTTCGGACCTTTAATAAGTAAAGCTTCCATTACAGCTAACTTTTCCTTAATTTCTTTATCAATTATTCTATTTATATATTCCAAAAAATCAGCTCTTTTAAATATATTATACCATTTTTATAACATAATTTCAACGTTTTGTGTTTTTTTTGGTTCTGCTTTTTGCGGTGTTTTGTTTCTATGTTTTGTGATGATTAAACTCACATATAGTAGTAATACCACAAGGAAGTGTAAAATCAGAGTTTTTTTGTTTAAGTCCTATTTCATTATGGAAGATTTTGTTATAATTCATAGTGTTAAAAGCTTTTTTTGCTACATTTTCAATAATTGTTCCTGAAAGTCCACCTGTATATGTATTTATTATGACAGAAATAGGATTATCTGACAATATTTTAGCTGTAAGACAAAGTAAATTATTAATATCTTTTTCTATATTCCAAACTTCGCCATTTTTTCCTCTGCCATAAGATGGTGGATCCATAATTATCATGTCATATTTATTATTTCTTCTAATTTCTCTATTTACAAACTTTACTACATCATCTACTAAAAATCTAACAGGTTTATCTCTAAGACCACTGGAAGAAACATTTTCTTTTGCCCAGTTTACCATACCTTGTGATGAATCAACATGACAAACAAAAGCTCCTGCACTAAGTGCTGCAACAGTAGCACCACCAGTGTATGCAAAAAGATTTAAAACTTTTACTTCTTTTTTTTCTTTTACTCTTTTTGATACTTTTTCTATTATATAATCCCAATTTACAGCTTGTTCTGGAAAAAGACCAGTATGCTTAAATCCCATTGGCTTTAAATTAAACACAAGATTTTTATAACTAATACTCCAACTATCATCAATTTTTTTATATTTTTCCCAATGACCTCCACCAGTATTACTTCTAACATACCTAGCATCTGCCCTATTCCATAATCCAGGATTTGTTTTTTTATCCCATACTATTTGTGGATCTGGACGTATAAGTATATATTTTCCCCATCTTTCTAATTTTTCTCCATTTGACATGTCAAGTAATTCATAATCTTTCCAATCATTAGAAATTAGCATAATAAATTCTCCTTTATCATATTATTTTTTAGGTGTTATAATGAAATTATATAAAAGTTATAGTATAAAAAACATATTAAACACTTTAATATTTACTGTATCTCTTTTAATATTATTAATCTTTTCAAAAGATAATTTTGAAAGTGTTAAAAAAAGTGTTTCCATATTCATATCTAATATAATTCCATCACTTTTTCCTTTTATATTTTTTACTGAATTCATATTAAATACAGATATATTGTCAACTATACAAAACTCAACTGGTAAAATATTTTCAAAGTTATTTTCTGTAACTAAAAAAGCATCTCCTGCTATTATTACAGGTTTTTTATGCGGTTTTCCTATGGGTGCTAAGACGGTAGCAAGTCTTTATGAAAAAGATGAGATTTCAAGAGAAGAATCTAAAAACTTGCTTAAGTTCATAAATAACTGCAATCCAGCTTTTATATTATCAACCATAGGAATTGGAATTTTATATAATATAAAGCTAGGATTAGTACTTGCACTATCACATTATCTTGCATCTGTATTAATAGGAATTTTGTTTTGTAAAAAACATTCTTTGAATATTATACACAAAAATGAAGTAAATTTAAATAGTTTTGATAAAATTAATTTAAACTTAAAACAAAATTTATTTGAAATAGTAAAAAAATGTATTAAAAATACTCTTGTTACATTAGGTATGATTTTGGGTTTTATGATAATATTTAATTTGTTATTTTGTATACTTAGTAAATTTTTAATTATGCTTAATATAACAAATGAATTTAAAACTCAATGAAATTCTTTATTTCTAGAGTTTAGAATAACTTGGAAAATTATTTCAACTGTGCAAATAAGGAGTTTTATAGGTGGTGTACTTAATCATTTTTAGCCATGGTATCCCATAAAAATGGAAATTTT
>CAZTVT010000044.1:0-615 GCA_964617175.1 uncultured Clostridium sp. | reverse complement strand
TAATATAAATAACAATGTAATATCTATATTATCGGGTATTTTTGAAGTTACAACCGGAATTAAAAATGTATATGAAAGTTCCCTAGATTTAAAAATAAAACTTGTTTTTATTTCTTTTTTACTTGGGTTTAGTGGACTTTGTATAATATGTCAGATATATTCTACTATTTCAAAATATAAATTTTCTTTTAAAAAATTACTAGCTTCAAAATTTATACATGGTATATTTTCTATGGTGATAACATATATTTTAATAAATTATACAAATTTTTTTAATATCGATACTGTTAGTGTATATAGCCAAATAGATCAAGTAAAAAGAAGTTATTATGTATATAATATGAAAAAAGCTTATCTGCTTTCGACTAGTTTAATAATTGTATTTCTTTTAATATATTATATTATACGAAAAAAAGTAGCCTATAAAAATATAGGCTAAAAAAAAGAAGGGGGGGTAAACTTTTTAATGTGTTTACATTATTATTATGTATAAAATAAATTGATTTATACATTTTATTTTATAAAAATTATAAGGAGGGATTTTAATGGATAAAAATCAAGGTTTTTTTGATCCGTATAATTTTAACTTACAAAATTCAAGCATGCCAAATCAAG
>CAZTVT010000043.1:0-10168 GCA_964617175.1 uncultured Clostridium sp. | reverse complement strand
ATATAATGAAAAATATTGCAAGTCTAAATACTAAAGTAATACTTTGCATAAATAAAATAGATAAAATAGAAAAACAAAATATACTTAAAATAATAGACCAATATAATACTTTTTTTGAAAGTATTGGAGCCAAGTTTGCCGAGATAATACCAATTTCTGTGTATAAAAATGATGGAATTGATACACTTCTTTTAAACATAGAAAAATATTTAAAAGAGGGAGATGCTATATATCCTGAAGATGAAATAACTGATATAACAGAAAGAGAAATTGTAGAAGAAACAATAAGAGAAAAGGCTCTAAATAATTTAGAAGAAGAAGTTCCACATGGTATAAAAGTAGAAGTGGAAAATTTTAAAGAAAATGTAACAGAAGAAGGTAAGTATGTATACAATATAGATGTTAATTTAATATGTAATAAGAAATCTCATAAAGGTATCATTATTGGTAAAGATGGAAGTATGTTAAAAAAAATAACAAATGAGGCTAGAAGAGATTTAGAAAATAATTTAGATGCTAAAATTAAGCTAAAAATTTGGGTAAAGACAAGAGAAAATTGGCAACAAAATGAGAGTTTTTTAAATAATATAAAATCAAAAATATAGTTTTAAAAATAGACAAATTATAACAAATTTTTTAGTATACGTGTTTTATTATTACATAAAATATGAATAGAAGGTGATTTTATGTATGAGGAAATAGCTTGGAATAATTTTTGTAAAACTGGTAATATAGAGAGCTTTCTAGAATATAAAAAACTAAGTGAAATGAATAATAAAGATATAGAAATTTTAGAAAATGAAGGGATTATTTTAGATGAACTTGATAAAGGCAAAGGGAATAGTAATTAAAGAAGTACAGTATAAAGATAATGATAAGATAATAACGATACTTACAGATACACTTGGGAAAATATCGTGTATTGCAAAGGGTGCTAAAAAGACTAATAGTCCAATTCTTGCAAATTCGCAGTATCTTGTGTACAATGAGTTCGTTTTATATAAAAGCAAAAACTTTTATTATATTAATTCAGCAAGTGTTGTTGATACCTTTTATAACTTAAGAGTTGATTTAGATAAACTAGAGATTGTTTTTGAACTTACAAGACTTATTCAAAGAGTAACAGATGAGAACCAAGATACTTCAAATATATTGAAACTTTTTTTAAATACTTTGTATATATTAAATAAACTAAATAAAGATAATAATTTAATAATTTCTACTTTTAAAATAAAACTTTTCTGCTTACTTGGATTTATGCCACATATTGAGAAATGTTCAATTTGTGGACAAGCTTTTTTAAGCTTAAAAAATAAGGATAGTTTATATTATGATTATGTAGGAAATGTATTTTGTTGTGAGAATTGTATTAGTGGAAAAGACAAAAGAAGATATATAAAAATTAATAAAGTAACAATTATAGCAATAGAATATATTATGAAATCAGATATAAAAAAAGTGTTTAATTTTGAACTTAAAGATATTTCAGGGTTAAAACTTTTTTCACAAGTTTATTCTGATGCTATGATTGGGGGAATATAAGGAGGAGATTATGAATAAAAAGGTTGGTATAGTAATAACAGTAATAGTTGTAATTCTTGTTTGTTTTTTTATAGGAGTTATAATTGTAAATCAAAATAATAATAAAGAAAATTTAGAGGTTAATAATACACAACAGGATACTCAAAATGAAGTAAAAGAAGAACAGAACACGGAAGAAAAAACAGAAAATGTTGTTCTAAATAGTAAAATTGGTACAGAAATTCAAGAATTAATATATATTCCAAATATATATTCAAATAATTTTTTTAGAGAAATAGAATCAAGTGGTTTGGATGATAGAGCTAAAATAATGTTTACATTTGCAAAAATTATGAGTGATGATGAATATTCTTCATTTAGAAGGCAGTCACCAGACTATGTTGGAGAGTATATAACAAAAGATGATCTTCAAAATATAGCAAATAAGTTATTTGTAAATTCATCAAATTTAAAACATCAAGAAGTTTTTTTAAATAATTCTTATGATAAGGAAAATGGTAATTATATAAAAGTTCCAACTGGATTTGTCGAGTTTAGTTATATAAAGGATATACCATATAAAATAGAGGAAAAAGGGGATAATTTAACAGTATACACTTATAGATTATATGTAGACTGTAATATACCTGATGATTTAGATGAAAATAAAAATTCAACTCAAACAATTTACTATGATAGTGAAAAGAAAACTAAAGCTATTGTTATAAATGACGAAAAAATGGATGATGAAAATACACAAACCGAGTTCTTAAATACAAAGATATCATCAGGCAAAATAAGTAAAGATAAATTAAAACAAGGAGTATACAAAATAACAAGAAAAGGGAATAGTTATCTGATAGATGATATTAAATAATGAAATAAATATGTAAAAAATGAGAAGATAGTTATATCTACCTTCTCATTTTTTTGAAAAATATTTTTTAACAATTCCGTAATGAATGTATATTATCAATATAAATCATTCTACAGTTACTGATTTTGCTAAATTCTTAGGTTTATCAATATCGCACTTTCTTAATTTTGCAGTTTCATATGCAATTAATTGAAGAGCAGTTACGATAAGTAAAGGTTCTGTAAACTCAGTAGTTTTTGGTAATTTAAAAGTAATATCTGAAAAATCTTCAGTATTTTCTTTTGATGTAGTAATTAAAATAGAGTAAGCACCTCTTGCTTTTGTCTCTTTTATATTACTTACTGTTTTTTCGTAAAGCATATCATTTGTTGCAATAGCAATTACAGGTGTCCCATCTTCAATAAGAGAAATAGTTCCATGTTTTAGTTCACCTGCACCATAAGCTTCACTATGAATATATGAAATCTCTTTTAATTTTAAAGAACCTTCCATACACAAAGCATAATCAATACCTCTACCAATAAAGAATATATCTTCTTTATCATAAATTTTATTTGCTATTTTTTTAAAACTATCATTGTTATTTATTACCGATTCAAGTAAGTCTTGAATGTTATTAAAATCAGAATAAATTTTATCTGATAGTTTATTTGTTAAAATGCCTTTTTGTTTCATGATATTTAAGCAAATAAGGGATAAAGTCGCAACTTGAGTTGTATATCCTTTAGTTGTAGCAACTGCAATCTCAGGACCAGCATATGTATATATGTTCATATCAGCCTCTCTTGCAATGGTAGATCCTACAGCATTTACTATAGATAAAGTAGTAGCTTTCATTTCTTTAGCAATTCTTAAAGCAGCAAGAGTATCTGCTGTTTCACCAGATTGTGAAATTAGAATCACCAAAGTTTTAGGTGTAATACGCATATTTTTGTATCTGTATTCAGATGCAATTTCAACTGTAACATCAATATCTGCATAATTTTCAAATAAGTATTTTCCAATCATTCCAGCATGCATTGCACTACCACAAGCGACAATATGTATTTTTTCAAATCTTTTAAAATCTATATCAATACCTAAAGTTTCATCTTCAACATATCTTTTGAAAATATCAGATATAGCTTTTGGTTGCTCGTTAATTTCCTTTAGCATAAAGTGTTCATATCCATTTTTTTTGTATTTATTTGCACTCCATGTTGCAATATTAATTTTTTTGGAAATAGTCTTTAGATTTCTATCAACGATATTTACTTCTGAGTTTGTAATTTTTGCAAATTCATTTTCTTCAAGTAGAATGTACTTGTTAGTAAAATCAAGAATAGCAGACACATCGGATGCAATGAAGTTTTCATCATTACTAGTACCAATTATTAATGGACTATCTTTTCTTGTAGCATATATAGCGTTAGGTTCATCATCAAAGATAATTCCAAAAGCATATGATCCCCTAAATTTTTTACAAGCCTTAATTATAGCTTTAATTTTACTATCTTTTGAATTTGCTTCTTTTTCATATATGTAGTTTATATATGCACAAGCCACTTCACTATCAGTTTGTGTTTTAAATTCTACACCTTCTTTTAAAAGAAATTCTTTTAGTTGTATATAGTTTTCAATTATACCATTATGAACTAAAGTTACATTTCCTACTTTGTGAGGATGTGCATTAATTTCATTAGGAATACCATGAGTTGCCCATCTAGTATGCCCAATACCTGTATTAGAAGAATTATCAATATTTTTAATTTTTTCTTCTAATTTTGAAATTTTACCTTGTGATTTATACATTTTAATTTTATTATTTTGTACAAGAGCAATTCCGGCAGAGTCATAACCTCTATACTCCAAATTTTTAAGACCAGTAACGATTGCATTTTTTGCGTTTTTTGTAGAACCACTATATCCAATTATTCCACACATAAGAAAACCTCCTAATATTATATTATTTTCAATGTTCACTAAATTATTTAGGTTATATAGTTTTTGTAGTAATAAAAGATTTTACTTTTTGTACTATATATATCGATGCTAAATCACCGTGATAGTATCCGCTGAAAATCGATAACTATCATCCTCGTCAATATACTAAATAGTATATTCATGCGCTATTTAAAATTACTTTTTTAACTCCCTCCTTTAAAGCAAAATTAAATTTAATCTAATTTTATTATATAGTTTAAAAAAAGTCAAACTATATAGTTAGTATATTAAAAAGTTATATAATTTGTGTGAAAATACAAAAATATATTTTGCTAAGTATAGCTTAATATAACCTAAAATTAAATTTAATTTTGTATAATAATATTTTATTGTATAGAGTATATAACTTTGTTATTTATTTGTCAATTTGTACCAAAAATTTCCTACTACTTTTTATATGTTTTTTTTACAAAACACTTTAATAAAGATTTGTTTTATGATATACTTTTTGTATATAATGGAATTTTTGTATGTAAAAAGCAAAGGGGATAAATAATGATATATGAAAATAAAGGAAGAATAAAGAAAACATTTGCTATGCTTGCAATAAGCACATTTATTGTTTCTAGTGTAATGTCTTGTTTTTCTTTAAACAATAAAGTTGATGCAAGTATAAAGGAAAATTTACCTGTATCATATATGAGTGATACTTTTCCAGATAGTTATGTTCCGTATATAAATAGCTTAAAAGCGGCTCATCCAAATTGGGTATTTAAAGCAGTATATACAGGACTTGACTGGAATGAGGCCGTAACCCATGAAAGTTATGATGTAAATGAAAGTATAAGCCTAGTACCAGATAGTTATGATGCAGCGTGGAAAAAAGATGGACAAAATTATTACAGAGATGGAAATTTTGTTATTGCATCAAAACAAGCAGTAAAATATATGCTAGATCCAAGGGGACATTTAAATGAAAAAGAGATATTTCAATTTCAGACATTAAGTTATAGTAGCTCAATGGATACTTTAGATTCTATAGAAAAAGTTCTTTATGGAACATCAATGTATAATAGGTCGGAATATCAAAAACAAGGTTCTATGATAAATATGGGAAAGACATATTCAAATATAATTCTTGAAGCGGCAAAACAGTATAACGTTAGTGCTATACATATTGCATCAAGAATAAAACAAGAAACTGCAGGAGCAATAACTTCAAATAGATCAATAAATGGTTCTACAATAGTAAATGGTGTAATACCATATAATTTCTTTAATATAGGTGCAACTCCACCTGATGCTATTACTAATGGACTTATATATGCTGCAAATAAAGGTTGGACAGATCCTGATATCGCTATAAAAGGCGGAACAGATATCTTAAAAAATTCATGGATAAAATGGGGACAAGATACAACATATTTTCAAAAATTTGATGTAAATAATCCATATGGTAATGCTGTTGGGCTTTATGCATATCAATATATGGCTAATATAATAGCACCAACTAATGAATCATATAGCACATATAGTGCATATGAGAAAATGGGGATGTTAAATAATTCATTTGAATTTCATATTCCAGTATTTAATAATATGCCAAATACACCATCTGTGTATCCTGGTGAAAGCGAAGAAACATATATACCTGATAACACAAGAATTGCAGCATATGATGTATCACCATATAAATTGTATATACGTTCTGGTCCAGGAACAGAATATTCAATAGTAGCCAAACTCGATGAAGGTGACCAAATGACAAGGATTGCTAAAAGTGTAAATACTCAATGGGATAAAGTAAGATTGGATAGTGGAATTGAAGGCTATGTATTTAGAGATTATACAATAGAAGTACCTACTGAGGTCAAAGTTACAGGAATATCACTTAATAATACAAATTTAGAATTAAAAATTGGAGATACATATGATTTGATTTGTAATATAACTCCAAGCAATGCAACTAATAAAAATATTGAATGGTCTAGTAGTAATTCTGATATTGTAAGTGTTGAAAATGGAAAAATTACTGCTAAAACAAAAGGTGATGCTACTATTACAGTGAAATCATGTGATACTGGAATTACAGCAACATGTAATGTGAAAGTATTAAGTAAAGTTACAAGTATTTCTTTAAATAAATCAGAACTTAGTTTAAACAAAGGTGATACTTATGATTTAACATATACTATTGCACCTGATGATGCAGCAAATAAAGATGTAGAATGGTCTAGCAGTAATGATGATGTTGTGAGTGTAGAAAATGGAAAAATCACTGCAAAAAAAGCAGGTAATGCTACAATAACTATAAAAGCAAAAGAGACTGGAATTTCATCATCTTGTAAAGTAACAGTTACAGCAAAAGTTGAAAATATATCTTTGGAAAAAGAAGAATATACAGTAATAAAAGATAGATATTTAACAATTACACCAGTTATATCACCTGATGATGCAACAAATAAAGAATATAGTATAACAAGTGAAGATGAAAATATTGCAAAAATTGAAGATGGAAAAATTAAAGGAGTAAATATCGGAGAAACTAACGTTATATTTAAAACTAAAGATGGAGAAAAGAGTGTAACAGCAAAAGTTAAAGTAATTGATATTTCAGATTCAGACTTTTTAATTTTTGATGAGAGTTTAAGAGAAGATACAATAAATAATCGAATAAGTAAAATAGAACCTGATACTAAAACATCTGATTTGCTTAATAAAATAACATATAATAAAGATAGCTATGATGTTGTAGTTAAAAATATAAATGGTGAAGTTATCTCAGATGATACATTAGTTGGAACTGGTACAACAATAAATTTAGTTACAAAAGATACTAAAGATATTATTCAAACATACACAGTTATAATTTATGGAGATGTAAATGGTGATGGAGAAATATCACCAAGTGATTATGTAAAAGTAAAAAATAATATTTTAGGTATAGAATCTTTAAATGATTTATATAAAATTGCTGGAGATGTAAACAATGATGAGCAAATATCTCCAAGTGATTATGTAAAAATAAAAAATAAAATATTAGGAATTGAAGAAATTGCTCAATAAAGGAGGGATAATTATATGCGAAAAAAAAGTGTTGTTTATGCTTTCATTGCAGTATTAATGTTAATGAGTTTAAATTGTAATATATATGGTGCATCAGTAAATATATATTCTAACAGCTCTACTTTGAATGTTGGAGATACTACGACTATAACAATAGATGGAACAGGAGTAGCCGGTAATATTATTAGTGTAAAATCTTCTAATTCTTCGGTAATATCTGTGGGGAGTCCAAGTTCTAATTGGATTGAAAATAATAAGGTTACAGTTCCTATAAAGGCTGTATCAACAGGAACAGCTACAGTAGTTGTAGAATGTAAAGTAGCTAATCTTAGTAATTCTAAAGATGAATCAGCTATTAATTATCCTGTAACTATTACAGTTAAAGAAAAAGCACAACCTACTACACCAGTAGCTCCACCAGAAAATACAAATAATAACAATAATAAAACAAATACAAATGTGCCAACTAATACCAATACGCAAACTAATACAGCTAAAAATAACAATGCATATTTATCAAAATTACAGGTAAATCAAGAGGGATTAACACCTAATTTTAATAAAAATAAAACAAACTATGCTATAACAGTTGGTGAGAATGTAGATAGTTTGAAAGTTACAGCAACACCTGAAGCTTCAACTTCAAAAGTAAGTGTTACTGGAAATACTAATTTAAAAAATGGAGATAATAAAATATATATTACAGTCACAGCACAAGATGGAACTAAAAAAGTATATACGATAACAGTTACTAAAACGGCAGATGCGGCAAAATCAAATTCATATTTACAAAATTTAATTGTTGAAAATGCAACTTTATCTCCAGAATTTTCAAAAGAAGTATTTGAATATGATTGTGGAACTGTCGGAGAAAGTGTAGAAAACTTAAAAATTCTTGCTTTTGGTGAAAATGAGAATGTAAAAGTTGAAATAACAGGAAACGATAAGTTAGTTGAAGGTGAAAATGCTATAACAGTAAAGGTTACATCAGAAGATGGGACAACAACAAAAGAGTATGTTATAAAAGTAAAAAAAGACTCTAGTTTAGTAGAAGAAAATGACATACAAGAAATAAATTCTTTACAAGATACAAATAAAGATAATAAAATAGTATCATTTTTTAAAAATCTATGGAGTAAAATAAAAGAAAATTGGCTAATTGTTATTATGTATATATTTATAATTATTGAATTTTTTGAAATTGTTTATTTATATAGACATCAAGAAAGAAAAGTAAAAAAAGAATCTAATAAAAAAGAACTAAAAAAAACACCAGAAAAAAATATGACTTTAGATAAAGAATTTAAACAAAACAAAAAATTAAAAAGAAATTTAGATGATAATGAAAAAACAAATGATATTAATAAAAGACGAAACGGTAGGCAGAAATTTTGACAATAATGATTAAAAAAGTGTGAGGTTTAATAGATAATTTAAGCCTCACTTCTTTTTTTGTATATTGATTTTTTGTTTAATTTATTATACAATATTTTTGGAGGAGAATAGTTTATGGAAAAAATTGATATTTCTAAAGATATAGTGTATATAGGGTGTGATGATAAAGAGCTAGATTTATTTGAAAGTCAATATGTAGTTCCAAATGGTATGGCATATAATTCATATTTGATAAAGGATAAGAAAATAGCTATAATGGATACTATTGATGAAAGAAAAACAGAAGAATGGTTTACCAAATTAAATCACGCTTTAGATGATAGAAAACCAGATTATTTAATTGTATCTCATATGGAACCAGATCATGCTTCTAATATAAAAAATTTAATAGATAAGTATCCAGATATAAAAATAGTAGGGAATACGAAAACTTTTGAATTTATAAATCAATTTTTTGATATTAGTGATTTAGATAATAGAAAAGTACTAGTAAAAGATGGAGAAGAGCTAAGCTTAGGAAAACATACTTTAAAATTCTTCATGGCACCAATGGTACATTGGCCTGAGGTAATGGTAGAATATGATATGTATGATAAAGCTATATTTTCTGCTGATGCTTTTGGAAAATTTGGTACTCTAGACACTAAAGAAAATTGGGATTGTGAAGCAAGAAGATACTATTTTAATATAGTAGGAAAGTATGGTAGTCAAGTGCAAGCATTATTAAAAAAGCTTGCTACATTAGATATAAAAACAATATGTCCTTTACATGGACCGATATTAAAGGAAAATCTTGAACACTATATATCAAAATATGATATTTGGAGTAAATATGAACCAGAAGATAAAGGAATTTTTATAGCTTGCAGTTCTATACATGGTAATACAATGAAGGCTGCTAGATATTTAAAATCAATTTTAGAAAAGAAAGAAAATACAAAAGTTGTTTTAACTGATCTTACAAGAGATGATATAGCTGAAGCAATAGAAGATGCCTTCAGATATGATAGACTGATTTTAATGTCTTCTAGCTATAATATGGGACTTTTTCCTCCAATGGAACAGTTTTTAAATCACTTGCTTTCTAAGAATTTTCAAAAAAGAAAAGTTGGAATTGTAGAAAATGGTTCTTGGGCACCAAGTGCAGCAAAATGTATGAGGGGAATTATATCAAAAATGAAAGATATAGAATTAATAGAACCTATAGTTACAATAAAATCAACACTTAAAGATAGTAGTAAAGAAGATTTAGAAAAATTAGCAGAAAATATCATAAATTATTAAATAATTATTTAATTTTGCTATAATATGTAATATAATATAAAATATAGAAGACAATTGGTAATATGTCAATAGAAAAGTAAAAAAATATTAAAATATTTTTAA
>CAZTVT010000042.1:0-10542 GCA_964617175.1 uncultured Clostridium sp. | reverse complement strand
ATGTGGCATAGCGATATGTGGCAATATCTTTAAAAAGAACCAACACTAGTAGAACCAGTGTTGGGAGTGACGAAGTCACTTTTGTTCTATATATAAATATTTATAACGATATTTTATAAATATATCTAAATTTTAATATAAAAAGAAAATAAATCTAAAGAGAATGTAATAAGATATTATCTAATTAATATATAGTTTTACTTAAAAAATTCTAGTTAATTCTTATTAATAATATTTATTATATTTTAACATTTAAATCTTAGCTTTCATATATTACAATATATGAAAGGAAGTGAAAAGATGTTTGATAAAGAATATGAAAATAGATATTTACCTTTTTTAAATAGTAACATAGATTATTATAACAATACATATCAACGTGCTATAAAGATTAATGATCAAGGAGGAGAGCCTTTTGTGCTAGATATAGAAGAAGCAACACAGGAAAATAATGTATTTCGTAAATCAATATGGACTGGAAATTATTTACAAATTACTCTTATGAGTATAAAACCGGGAGAAAGTATTGGACTTGAAAGACATGATAATGTTGACCAATTTATAAGAATTGAATCTGGTGTAGGTTTAGTGAAAATGGGGGAAAGTATGGATAATTTAAATTTTAGAAGAAAAGTATATGAGGATTTTGCTTTTGTAATACCTTCTGGAATATGGCATGATTTAGTTAATATTGGAACAAAGCCTATAAAGTTATATTCAATTTATGCACCGCCTCAACATCCAAAAGGAACTGTGCATGTAAATAAAGAGGATGATAAACATTAGGAAATTTTTTAGATATTTGAAAGGATTATATATAAATTGTAAATGTTTTAAATATAAAAATTTTTTGTATTATAGATTGTTATTAAACTTACAATTAAGACTATAAATTTAGAATAAAAATTAAATAATATTAAACTATCAATAAAAATAACATAAAAAATTTAATTATTACTATATATTATGGTTATATTAGTGATGTATACCATTATATATAGTTTTTTGTTTATATATTCTAAAAGCATAATATAAAATCATAATTGATTAAGATAATTTAAAATATATATTGCAAAGCTCTAGTTTTGATGATATAATTCTGACATAAGAGAAGGGATGGAGTTTTAATGAAAAAAGAAGAAATAACAATAAAAAATACTAAAGCTGAAATATTAGATGCTTTAAATGCAGCATTAGAAAGAGAGAAAAAAATAGCTATTACTAAATCAAATCCTGAAAAGGAGGAAAAGGAAATAAAAGTTGCAAAAGCAATAGAATCATCAAAAGTAAATGTAGAGAAAAATATTTTTTCAGAGGAGTTAAACAAAAAATTTAATGATTTAGAAATCGCAATTGCTGCTGAAGAAGACAAGCTTAAAAATCTATATGGAATAGAAAAAGAGTTAAACGAGCTTACTTTAGTTATAAATGCAGGAAAAGATTGCGTTTTGGAAATTGAAAATAACAAAAGAATAAAGAGTGAAGAATTGGATAATGAAATAAAAGAACTAGAATTAAAATATAAACAAAAATCTGAAGCTCTTCAAGAAGAATATGAAAAAATGGCTAAAGATTTAAAGACTAAAAGAGATAGAGAAAATGAAGAATACGAGTATAAAATAAAAAGAGAAAGAGAAATTGATAGCAATAAGTGGAATGATGAAAAAAGTGAAAGAGAAAATAAATTAGCTAAAGCTGAAGAAGAAACTAGAAGATTATTAGAAGAAGCTAAAGAAAAGGTTGAATATATAAAAGAATTAGAAGAAAAGGTAAATGGAATACCAGAACTTTTAGAAAAAGAGTATGCACGTGGAAAAAAAGAAATAACTGTAGAGTTAGAAAGAGATCATAAATATGAAACAGAATTATTAAAAAAAGATTATATTAACCAAATAGACAGGCAGAATGATAAAATTGAGGCTCTTAAAGAGGAAATAGCAAATGTTAATAATTTGAATAATATGTTACAAGAAAAAATGGATAAAGCGTATGCTCAATTAAAGGAACTTGCTACTAAGACTGTTGAATCTGCAGGTGGAGTAAAAATTATTGGAAATAATCAAGGAGAAAATTAACAAAAATTTAAGCAAAAATATAGAGTATATAGGAGATATAATTTCTATCCCACTCAACCAGATTTATCAAGGGATTCAAAGTTCCTTGATTTTTTTATTTGCCTAAAAAAGTGGCGAAAAATTAGTGAAAGTTAAAAAAAAGTGAGATGAAGAAAAATATGAAAAATAAATTAGTAAAAATATGTGATGAAGAGAATAGAAAATTTTGGTTTGGTATTTCAGAAGTTGGTAGATCACAATACGAGGAAGATGACCCATGGTGGAACATAAGAATTGTATATAAAAACCAATGGATTAATTATGATGAAAACAATGAAAGTATGACAGAATCAGAATTAAAGGCAATAGCGTATGAGATAGAAAATAGATTTATAAAGAAAGAGAATAATACTTCTAGAGTATTTGGATTTATAGAACCAGATTATAAGGTGAAATTTGAAGATGATTTTGAACATGCAACTTTTATTATTAATATTGGATTTGCAGATAATATTAATATATGGTTAAATAAAGAAGAACTAATAGAAATGTATAATTGTATATGTGACGTATTATACAATAAAAAATAGTTAAGAATAAGGAGGGATTTATGAAATATGATATTATATTAAATAATGATGAAATTGAAACAATTATTAATTTAAAAGCTAATAACATAGGAGAAGCTATTGAAAAATTGCAACAATTGTTTAAAGATTTTGATTTACAAAAATCAAAAAAATCACAATTTATAGTTAATGATGTTTTAGGCGTTGGAGGAAATATAGAGCATAATCCCAAAGATTTAATTTGTCCTAATTGTAGAGGCAAATATGTAGCTAGAACTTATTCGGGATAGTTATATTATAGACTAATAATGCACAACCAGAGCTCAAAAAGAAGCTGAAAGAAAAAAACGAAAAAATGGGATTATATAGTAATCCATGGGCATGTGGAGAATATTTTTTAAGAGATTATTTATGCTTAAATTGTGGTATTAGATGGAATGGAAAAGATGAAGATATTTATAGAGATGTTTAAGAAATAAAAAGAAATTATAAAAATAATTGTTTTAAATTATATTTTTAGAGGGGTTATTTTAAGAAGAAAAACTGATATAATAAACGTGAAATAGCAAATTTGGATTTTACCAAAGAAAAAGGGAAGATTTTTGATTCAAATTTTTTTGAATATGTTGTGATATAATGAAGCTGCTAATAACAGAAGGGATGGATAAATAATGGATATATATTTATTTGAAAGTTTTGTTTTCGAGTTAGAAGATGAAGAAACATTGTTTCAAAGTTTAGTAATATTTGCTAAACAAAGTGAAAACATGGTTGAAAAAGAAGGAAATAGTAAAGTGACATTTAACTATTATCCTCAAGAACAAAAAAGATTGCAATTAATAGTTGAAGCAAATAAACATGAAGAAGGGGTATCATTTAATTATATGAAAGTACATCATACTTCGCCGGATGTATGGAAATTAAAAATAATTAACCCTTTGTCGGATTTTGATGATTGTTATCTAGCAAGTCGTGAAGATGGTTCTGGATGTGTAATTATAAGATTAGTAAATGAGCAAGTTTTAGGTGAAATAAAACCAGGGGATGTTATAGAAGCACAAGTTGTTGGAATGGCATTGGCAATTGATATATTTGAGAATGAAGAAGAATATTATGAAAAAGCACCAGCTTCTAAAGATGGGCAAAAGTATCTAATGGGAGATGGAGCAATAATCCCTACTAATTTGTTAATAAATAATAATGCTAATTTAACAGAAGAAGAAAGAAAAGAGAGAGAGCATTATTTTGATAATTTAGTGGACTTTAAAGGAACTATAAAATTATGTTTTAAATATCCATTGCAAATGTATGGAAAGAATGTAAATGATTATTATATAGCACAGGTAGAAACTGAATATGGTGATTTGCATGTTGTTATTCCACAACCTATGATGCCAGAAGGAATAAAAGGATTTGGAGTAGGAAATGTAATTGCTGGAAAAATATTGTTATCAGGGGATGTTTGTATTGATGATTATGAGAAATATGCAAAAAGTATTGCATTAACTGACAAAGAATAGGAGTAAGTTGTATTTGTCAAGTGAAAAATGAGCCATTTTTTCAATCATAAAATTTACTTAGAGTATATAGTATATTCTGGTTAAACCAAATTTGAGTATGACTTTCAGATGCTATAAAAATTTTTAAGAAAAATGGAAAATGAATTGCAAAATTTTATATTGGATAAAAAGAAAAAATATTTGTTGCTTGAGAAAAAATAAAGTATGATAAATCTGTCGAATTTTATAAGAAAGAAAATTCGACAGATTTAGACTTAAAAGTAGAAAAAAATTAAGAAGTATGATAAAATGTGTTTAGAAAAAATATTATAAACATATTGGGGGAAAATTATGATAAAAGAAATGACAGAGGATGAAGTAAGAGACTTAGCTGGAAAAATTTTAAAATTTGAAAATACAGATAAAGTACAATCGGGAGTTGGTCAATTAACTTCATTTAATCAATTAGGATTTAGTGGTATAAAAGATAGACCAGATGGATGGTATCTTCCTAAAAATATTGAAGAACCTGCCATTATATTAGAAACAAAAAATTCAAATCAAAAATTAGAAAACTTTTTAGATGAAGTAATTAAAAATTGTGATATTGTTTCAACAAAATATAATAAAGTAATTGGCATCTTATATAATGGTGTAGATGTAATTGTTTTAAAAAACAATGAAGTAATAGAATCAGTTGATAAATTACAAAATAAAGATTATTATTTGTCATTATTTAAAGTAAATAAAATAGATAAACAAAAAATATATGGATTAACTAAAAAAATCAATGATTGTCTTCATACAGAATTTGGAATTAAAAATTTATATCATAGAATGATTTTTACGGCGTGTGCTTTAGTTGCAAAAAGATATGGTGCTATGCTAATTAAAGGTATGAATTATCCTACATTTCATACATTAATACATTCGACATTGTCAAAATCACTAGAAGATAGTAGAAAACAAAATCAAAAACTAGATATATTGCTTGAAGTTTATTCAGAAATTAAGATGAACTCAACTGAAAATCAAGAAGCAATTGATAATTTTATTGAATGGATTTCTGAAATATCTGAATGTGTAAACTCTGATTATTGGAATGGCGAAGATGTGATGGGAATTTTCTTCAATGAGTTTAATAGATATAAAAAGAAATCAGAAAGTGGACAAGTGTTTACACCAGAACATATTACTTCACTTATGTATAGATTGATAGATGTACATCAAGATGATAGAGTGTTAGATGCAGCTTGTGGTTCAGGAGGATTCTTAGTTAAATCTATGAGTAATATGATTAAAGAATCTGGTGGAATTCAAACTGATAAAGCTAAAAAGATAAAAAGTCAACAACTATTTGGTATAGAATTTGATAGAGAGATTTTTGCTTTAGCCTGTGCTAATATGTTAATACATAAAGATGGTAAAACTAATTTGGAACAATTAGATAGTAGAACTCTTAAAGCAGGTGAGTGGATAAGAGAAAAGAAAATCACTAAAGTTTTAATGAATCCACCATTCGAAAGAAAATACGGATGCTTAAAAATAGTTGAAAATGTTTTAGATAATGTTCCTCAACATACAATGTGTGCATTTATTTTACCAGATAAAAAATTAGAAAAAGATAATAGTGATTCTATATTAAAACATCATCAATTACAAAAAATAGTTAAATTGCCTGAAAAAGTATTTTCGGAAGGTGTAACAACATCGGTATTTATTTTTGAAGCAGGGATACCTCAAAATAATAAAGAAATATTTGCTTGTTATATAGAAGATGATGGATTAGAAACAGTAAAAAATCAAGGTAGACATGATATAAAAGACAGATGGCAAGAAATAGAAGATAGATTTGTAGATGTAGTTCATAAACAAAATGGAGATGATACAATTCAATGGATTAAGCCAAGTGAACATTTAAGTTACCAAATGCCAGAAAAAGAATTTGAAATATATGAAGAAGATTTTACAAAGACTATGATGGATTATATTATGTATCAAGAAGGAATTGATGTTAAAGAATTTTCAGATAATTTAACTTCAAAAGTAATGTATTCAAGTTGTGTTGCTGAAGATGGAGAAGACTATGTTATTACATTAAGGGGTGATAACAAAGATGAAAAGTAAGATTGATATAGAAAAATGGAAAGAGTTTAAGATTGGTGATTTATTTGATATTCATCCTACTAAAGCATATAAAATGAACAATAGCTCTTTGTTGGCAGAAGATGGAATAAATCCTGTTGTTGTAAATTCATGCTATAACAATGGGATAGGGGGATATACTAATTATGATTGCACTGAAGCTGGAAATATGATTACTTTTAGTGATACGACATCTGCTGATTCAATTTTTTATCAAAAAGATAATTTTGTTGGTTACCCACATGTTCAAGGAATGTATCCAATTGGAGAATATAAAGATAAATGGAGTGAGTATACTTATTTGTTTTTTGTAACATTATTTAGAGAAAAAGCTATTAATTTGAATTATGACTATGTTAATAAGTTTACAAGAGAATCTGCAAAGGAAATAATGATTAAACTTCCTGTAGATAATAAAGATAATCCAGATTGGAATTATATGGAACGATATATGAAAAATATTGAGGAACAATCAAGAGAAACAATAAGAGAATTAACTAATTGTAGTGAAGAAACAAATAAAATTGATATTGCTGAATGGAAAGGATTTCATTTATATGATATTTTTGAAATTGACTCTGGTTCTAAAATGGATAGAATAGCAATGAAATTTAATAATCCTACAATAAATTTTGTTGGTAGATCTGGAATTAATAATGGTGTTACAGCTGTTGTTGATAGAGTTGAAAGTTATGAACCATATAAGGCGGGAAATCTTACTTTAGCATTAGGTGGAGCGTATTTAGGCTCTTGCTTTATACAAGAAAAAGACTTTTATACGAGTCAAAATGTTGTTGTGCTTATTCCTAAAGAAAATATTTCTTTTAATGCTAAACAATTTATATGTGCAGTTATTTTTAAAGAAGGAAACACACATTATAAAGCTTTTATTGATGAATTAAATAGGCACATAAAAACGGATTTCATAATAAAACTCCCAGTGGATTCTCAAGGAAAACCTAATTATGAATATATGGATAAATATATGGCTGAATTATTAAATAAAGCTAAAAATAAATTAAGTTGCTTAAAAACTATTTAATAGATTTTTGATACCTTAAACCATAAACATAAAATATAAAAGGTAAAATAAGTAAGATAGGAGAGAAAAATGGCAATTGGAAAATTAGAAGAGGTAGATATTAGAGAACTGTGGAAACATGAACAATATGATTTTTCAGAATGGTTATCTAAAAAAGAAAATATAGAAAATTTGAATGAAATATTAGGCTTAACTCTTGTTGATATAAGTAAAGAAACTTATGTAGGCTCATATAGATGTGATTTGTTTGCTAAGGATGAAACAACAGGAATAAAAGTTATAATTGAAAATCAATTGGAAATGTCTAATCATGATCATTTAGGAAAAATAATTACATATGCTTCTGGATTAGATGCTAAAGTTGTTGTTTGGATTGTAAAAGAAGCAAGGGAAGAGCATAGAAGTGCTATAGAATGGTTAAATAATAATACAAATAGTAATGTTAATTTTTTCTTAATAGAAATTCACGCATATAAAATAGGAAATTCAGATAATGCACCTATGTTTCAAGTTATAGAAGAACCTAATGATTTCATTAAAAATAATAAATCTACTAATAGCAGTGATACAATGAATAAATCACAATCACAAAGAGTAGAATTTTGGAATCAATTTAATAATGTTCTTGTTGAAAGAGGAAAACCTTTTAATGTAAGAAAAGCTACAACAGATCATTGGTATAATGTTGCGATAGGGACTAGCGATGCTCATATAGATATTACGTTAGTAAATAAAGATTCTGTAATAGGTGTAGAACTATATATAACAGATAATAAGGAATTATTTGATAAGTTATATCAAAAGAAAGATGAAATAGAGGATGATTTGGGATTTAAACTGGACTGGAGAAGGTTAAATAATAGTAAAGCTTCAAGAATAGTTACTTTTATAAAAGGTCTGAATTTTGATGACCATTCGAATTATAATGAGTTAATGAATAAAACTATAGATTTAGCTGTTTTAATGAGAGATATATTTAAGAAATATATAAATTAATAATACATAATAAAAGCAAAATATGAATGTAGAATAATACAGGATTATTTTGCTTTTATTGTTGGAGTGGAATAAATATGTTAACAGATAAAGAATTTAGGTTGTTTTGCAAAATGAGTGGGTATATAAAAAAGGAGCAAAAAATCTTTAATGATTACACATGGAAGATATAATAAGAAAATGGTTATCAGATTGGAATTTGTATTGTATAAAAAGAGATAAAAGAATTTAATAGATTTAGTTTCGACTAATATTCCAACAAATGAATATTTTACATATAGTATTCAAAATGAACTATCTATTATGATGATGTTTGGAAAATTAATGATACGATATATGCTGTTTGAAGATGATAGATTTGATAATTTGATGAATTATTTATTTGCAGGTATTGCAAATTATACCGAGAAGTTTAGTATAAATATTTCTAACATAGAAGATGATTTTAATATGATTAGTTTTACGTTGAAAAATTTAGTAAATGAAAATAAAAGAAAAGAAAAAGATTAATTGAAAAAAGTTAGAGGATTATTTATCAGTGTTTGGAGCTGTAAGTATAGAAGGACCAAAATGGTGAGGTAAAACATTGACATCGTTAAGACTTTCTAAGAGTGAAGTTTATATGGATGATGATGATGTAAGAGAAATGGCAAAATTAGATGTAAAATCAATTTTTAATAAGGATATAGAAAAGAAACCACAATTAATTGATGAATGGCATTTAGTTCCAACGATATGGGATGCAGTTAGGCGTGAATGTGATAAAACCATAGAAAAGGGAAATTTTATTATAACAGGTTCTACAACATTACCAGATAAAATAATGAAAGAAAAAGTGCATCATTCAGGAGCAGGTAGAATAGGAAGGCTTAATATGTATACTATGAGTTTATATGAATCAGGAGATTCATCAGGAGAAGCTTCTTTGACAAAAATGCTTAATAATACGCAGGAAACAATTAATACTGGCAGTGCAGAGATATTGCAATTAGCTAAACTCTTAATAAGAGGAGGATGGCCAGCTAATATAAATGTTAGTGAAAACAAGATTGGTCTCATTCCAAAATCATATATAGATTCAATTTTGAATATAGACATGAATGAAGGAACAGAAAAAAGAAGAGATAAAGATAAAATGAAAATGTTGTTAAAATCACTAGCAAGAAATGAAGCATCAATTGTAGGAAATAAAACAATAATAAAAGATATAGAAGAATATGAAAATGGTACAGAACTTTTATCTAGTAGAGATACGGTAATTGACTATTTATATGTATTAGATAGATTGCATTTAATTGAAAATCAAGAGGCATATGGAGAAAATTATCGTTCGCCTAACAGAGTTGGAAAATCTCCAAAAAGGCATCTTACAGATCCGTCATTATCATGTGATTGCTTAGGATTAACACCAGAAAAGCTTTTAAAAGATTTAAATACATTTGGATTTATGTTTGAAGCATTAGTAGAAAGAGATTTAAGAATATATATGGACTATTTAGATGGACATTTATATCATTTTAGAGATAATGTTACTAGATTGGAAGTGGACTCAATTTTAGAGTTTTCAGATGGAGAATATGCAGCAGTAGAAATAAAACTAGGGGATAATCAAGTGGAAGAAGCAAAGAAAAGTCTATTAAATTTTTATGATAATATGATAAAAAAACCTGCATTTATGTGCGTTATAGTTGGAAAATGTTCGGCAGTAGTAAGAGACCCAGAAACAGGTATTTATATTGTACCAATTACAGCATTAAAACCATAGTAAATGAGGAGAAGAATATGGGGAAGGTAACTTATGAATTTGACGAAAATAAGGAGAGTCGAGATATTGAATTAATTGTAAATAGATATAAAATGATTTGTGCATTGGATGAGTTAGAAAAATACAGACATGATTTATATAATGGACATTGCGAAGATGTAATTTATGTACGAGATGATAAAAAAGCTGGGATAGATGAAAATAAGACAATAGGCGATGTAAAGAGAACAAAAGAGTGTATAGAAGTTAAAAATGTGTTAAATGTATTAGATGATATTTTAAAGGATGTTAAACATTTAGTATCATTATAAATTAATAAACTATGTTATTTAGAAACTTTAATTTTATTATGGCTAGGCTATTACCTGATAAATCTGCTGACTCTGTAAAAGTCGAACTTGATAATATCGAAAGAACTATTGGTTCAGAATTATTTAAACGAGTTTTTAAATACATTTTAACAGATAATGGC
>CAZTVT010000041.1:0-10725 GCA_964617175.1 uncultured Clostridium sp. | reverse complement strand
TCCATATGCTGTGGGTGTGGCCCTAAAAAAAAAAAAAGAAAGAAAAGAAAAAGACAAAATATATTGTCTAACCAGAAGGGAATTAATAACATAAGGAAATTTGAAAATTCACAAATATGTTGAATTTAATTAATACACTTGTAGTATTTATTGTAATCCTTATTATTCAAAAACTTATTGATGAATTAAAACAAAGAGGAATAAAAAATAAAAAATATTTATTTTTTTCTTTATTACTTGGAATATTTATAGGATTTACGATTATTTTAGGTATAAGTGCATATTTATGGGGCTTAATTGCTTTAATGTCATTAATATTAACGGTAAATTTAGATAAAACGCACTTAGATTTTCCAAAGAAAATAATTACGTTTGCTAATCAAAAAATAAAAGATGCATTATACAAAGTTGAAAGAATAAATATAAACAAACTAGTATTTTCTATATTTGTTATAACAATATTAGCTTGTATCGTTTCTTTTATAGGTAGAATTTTAGTATTAAACATTGATTTCTTAAAAGAAAGTCTAGTTTTTAATCTTAATACTGGTATTTCTAATTTTAACATTTCTAATGCTATTTATAATTTTGTAAATAATACCAAAATATTACTTTCTACATCTAGAACATATTATATTTTAATATTTGCATATATAGTATTTATAGAAGTTTTAGCTGTGGTATTACATAGAAGATATGATACAAAGTCAACTATAATGAAATTATTTTTTATACTTTTATATATAAGTATTTCGATATTTGACCTTAATATAACAAATTATCAGACAATACTTACGGTTCTTTTAATATTAATATCAATTGTTAATACTTCAAATATATATCTAAATAGAGAAGAAAGAATAAAAATGCTTGTAGCATAGATTGGAAGAAGGGGGAAAAATGGCGTACTATTCAGAAGATTTAATCGAAGAAGTAATATCTCAAAATGATATAGTAGATGTAATATCTGAATATGTAACACTAAAGAAAAGAGGCAGAAATTTTATTGGTTTGTGCCCTTTTCATAGGGAAAAGACCCCTTCTTTTTGCGTATCCATGGACAAGCAAATCTTTAAATGCTTTGGGTGTTCACAAGGTGGAAATGTTATATCTTTTATAATGAAAATAGAAAATTTAGAATTTTGGGAAAGTGTTGAAATGCTTGCAGAACGTGCTAATATAGATTTGAGTAGGTATGAACAAAACTCAAAAAGTTTTGCAAATAAAAAAGAAACAAAAAATTTAAAAGAGACTCTGTTTAATATTAATAGAGAAGTTGGAATTTATTATCATAACAATCTTGTCGAACTGTTAAAAGAAGAAAATAATATAGTTAAAGAATATGTAAAAAAAAGACAGTTTGACATGAAAACAATAACTAAATTTGGAATTGGATTTGCAAATGGTAAGATACATTTATTTGATCATTTAATAAGTAAAGGGTTTAGTAAAGAAGAAATATTAAAATCAGGTATTTTAATTGAAAATGATAGAGGAAAGATTTATGATAGATTTTACTCCAGACTTATTTTTCCAATTTTTGATATTAGAGATAGAATAATTGCTTTTGGGGGACGAGTTTTAGATAAGTCTCTTCCAAAATATGTGAATTCTCAGGAAAATGAAATATATCACAAAGGAAAAACGCTATATTTAATGAATTTTGCAAAAAGGAATAAACAAGATAGAATAATAATAGTTGAAGGATATATGGATGCAATTGCTCTTCAAAAAAGTGGATTTGATAATGCTGTAGCTTCACTTGGAACTGCACTTACAGATGATCAAGCAAGACTTTTAAAAAAATATACTGATAATGTTATAATTTGTTATGATCAGGATTCAGCTGGTCAAAATGCTACTTTAAGAGGACTTGATATTTTAAATAAGAGAGGAATAAATGTAAAAGTATTAAAACTTGATAAACCGGATGTAAAAGATCCTGATGAGTATATTAATAAATATGGAAAAGAAAGATTTAAAAATTGTATAGAAAATAGTATTTCACTCGTAGAATTTAAAGTGTCAATGCTTGAAAAAACTCTAGATATAAATAATATAGATTCTAAAATATCATTTTTAACAAAAACAGCTGAGATTTTAGCTGGAATTGAAAATGATATAGAAAGAGAAGTGTATGTAAACAAAATAGCCAATAAATATAAAATAGGGGCAGGTCCTATCTTAAAAGAAGTTGAAAAAAAGATTAATAAAAAGCAAGAAGCTACTGTTATAGATATGCAATCTTTAACTAGAAAAATGCATCTTACCAATTCACTTAGAAAAAGACAAGAGCAGTATATAATTGCACTTATATTAAGTCATGATAAAAAAATAGAGGAAAAAATTTTTAAAGAAATAAGTCCTAAAGATATAGAAGATGATAATATAAAAAGAATTTATGAATTTATTATTAATTTAAAAAAAGATTATGATATTAATAAAATAGATATACTTTCTAAGTTAAAAGATGATGAGCTTATAAAAGAACTTACTGAAATAATATATATTGATACACAAAATGAGAATAATGAAAAATTATTAAATGATGTATTAACTTATAAACGTAAGGAAAAACTATATTTAAGAAGAGATGAAATTCTAAAAAGATTAGAAGAAAATATTTCAAAAGATGAACAAGAAATATTGCAACTTGAATTAAATCAAATTATAATTGAAATATCAAAATTAAAATTGTAAAGGAGTCTGTAATGGAAGAAGTTACAAATAGTAAAAAGAAAATGGAAGATAATAAAGAAAAAGTAAATAAAATAAAAGAAAAATCAGATACAAAAAAAGAAAAGATAAAGAATTTTATTGAAAAGGGTAAAAAAGAAAAGAAAATATTGTATAAAGATATTGTAAAATTTGTTGACAGTGAAAATATTACTCCTGAAGAAATGGCAAAAATATATGACACTTTAGCAGAACTTAATTTAAACATAATAATGGATGATGCAAAAGAAACATCTAAGGAAGAAAATATTGATTTGCTTTCAGGTAAGGACAGAGAAGCGATTGAAGATGATGAGCTTGATGTAGATGATTCAGATATGGCTGTTGTATCACTAGATGGAACGAAATCTGTTGCAGAACTTGATATTGAACCTAATCTTGAAGATATAACAGAAATAGAGAAAGATATTTTACTTGACGATGTCAAAAACATGGATTTTGTTGATAATATAAATGTTGACGATCCTGTAAAAATGTTTTTAAAGGAAATAGGAAAAATACCTCTTTTAACATATGAAGAAGAAAATATTCTTGCTGAAAAAATGGTAAAAGGCGATAAAGCAGCAAAGAAAAAATTAATTGAATCAAATTTAAGATTGGTTGTGAGTATAGCTAAAAAATATATAGGAAGAGGAATGAATTTTCTTGATCTTATTCAGGAGGGAAATTTAGGACTTATAAAAGCAGTTGATAAATTCGATCAATCAAAAGGTTATAAATTTAGTACATATGCTACATGGTGGATTAGACAAGCAATTACAAGAGCTATAGCAGATCAAGCAAGAACAATTAGAATACCAGTACATATGGTTGAGACAATTAATAAACTTATACGTACTTCTAGACATTTACTACAAACTTTAGGCAGAGAACCAACACCTGAAGAAATAGCAGCAGAACTTGAAATGCCTGTTGAAAAAGTAAGGGAAGTACTAAAAGTATCACAAGAGCCTATATCTTTAGAAACTCCTGTTGGAGAAGAAGATGAAAGTAATCTTGGTAATTTTATACCAGATGAAGATGCTCCATCACCTGCAGCACAAGCAGCAGATGTTCTTTTAAGAGAACATATAGAAGATGTAATGCAAACTTTAACTCCAAGAGAAGCTAAGGTTTTAAAACTTAGATTTGGACTTCAAGATGGCCGTATGAGAACCCTTGAAGAGGTAGGACGTGAATTTCAAGTAACAAGAGAACGTATTAGACAAATAGAAGCAAAAGCTTTAAGAAAATTAAGACATCCTAGCAGAAGTAAAAGACTTAAGGATTTTATGAATTCAGAAGATTAAAGAGGAAAAGAATATGGGAATTAAGGATATATTTAGAAGAAAAAAAGGGAGAGTTGCTGATAACACGCTTAATAATAATTTACAAGCTAATACACCAAATTTTGATTGCGTTTTAAATTATAAATCAGGTGTTGAAGCTCAAGTATCTTTTAAAAACATTGAAGAAGTAGCACTAGATGATGGTACAATAAAAAGATTGCAAAGTGTTCTTGTTAATTATGATATGCCTGATGGTACATTTCAAGGAAAAAAGTATTACATGGAACCAGTATTTGATAAAGACGGAAACAATGTAACAAAAGAAAGTTATTTAAGTCTTACTACTTCTAACATGCTATTTATTGAAGATTTCTTTGCAAAAGAACAGTTAGATAAAGAACCAACAAATTATATTGGTTACATAGATTATGATAAAAATGGTAAACCTATAAGAGGAAAAGATGGAAATTTTGAAAGAGGATATAAAGCAATGCTATATAGGCAAAAATTACAAAAGCAAAGAATGGATGATGATAGATTTAAAAGAGATTTGCAAGAAAAAGTTGAAAGTATAGAGACTCATATAAAGACTAGTCATGCAGAATATTTAGGAGATGAACAATGGGTTAATCCTTATAGAAATAATAATAATCAACCTAGTAGATAATATGTATAAAAAGAAAAAATTTGCACAATATAATAATGAGTACATTATTTATTCTGTGCTCATAAATATATAATTATGCTATGTGGTTATATGGTATAGTTATCACGATACAGATGGATATCTTCTCTTCCATCTGTATTTTGTTTTATAATTTTTTTGACTTTTTCTGACTTTTTTCAAAAATAATATTGACATTACTTAAAAAAGTGATATACTATTAATAGTCAAAGAAAGTCAAAATCAAAAAAGGAGGCTAATATGAAAATTTCAGATTTAATAGAAGAGTACATAAAAGAAATAATTACAGAAAATGATGTTGCAGAACTAAATAGAAGTACACTTGCAGATATGTTTAATTGTGTACCTTCACAAATAAATTATGTAATATCTACTAGATTTATCCCGGAACTAGGGTTTTATGTTGAAAGTAGAAGGGGAGGTGGTGGATATATAAAAATTAGTAGAGTTGATTCTACTAAAGAAGAATATATATCAAACATTACTGAAAAGATTGGTAGTAAATTGTCGCAAAGTGTCATAGATATTTACTTAGATGATTTTATAAGATATAATCTATTAGATAAAAATACAGCTTCACTTTTAAGAGTTGCTCTTTCTGATAAAAGTTTATCAAAAGTAGATAAATTAAAAAGGGATGAAGTAAGAGCAGAGATGTTTAAAAATATATTAGTTAATATGTAAAGGAGTGGTTTATATGAAATGTCAAAGTTGTGGAAAAAAAGAAGCAACAGTAAGATATATGGAGAATATAAATGGTAAAAAACAGGAAATGCATTTTTGTATAGATTGTGCAAAAAAACTTGGATTTGTAAATTTCTCAGATATGTTTTCGCCAATTTTTACAAATATACCAAACTTTTTTGGGGATTTTGCTTTAAAAGAGGAACTAAAATGTCCTACATGTGGATATACATTTGATGATTATACAAATACTGGACTTTTAGGTTGTAAGGATTGTTATGATACTTTTGGAGATAGGCTTGATGATATTTTCTTAAAACTTCATGGCAAAAATAGACATATAAAATTAGATGGTAGAAATTTAGGTAAGAAATATAAAAAAGAAGAAAAAAAGGACTTAAGTAAAGAAGAAAAATTATTAAGTTTAAAAGATGAATTAAAAGAATTAGTAGAAAATGAAGAATATGAAAAAGCGGCTGTTATAAGAGACAAAATAAAGAAGTTAGAAAGTAAAAATTAAAAGTAGGAGGAAATATTTATGTGGTTTAGAGAAATATCAAAAGATTCTGATGTCGTAATTTCAACTAGGCTTAGATTTGCAAGAACTATAGATGGATACAAATTTCCTAATGTAATGAAAAAAGAGGAAAAACAAACTTTATTAAATAAGATTAATTCTTCTATTGATAAGAAAAAATATGATTTTCTTAAAATAGATGATATTGACGAGACTACACTTGGAAGTCTTGTTGAAGAACATTTAATATCAAAGGAGTTATTAAATTTAACTGATAGTGCTATTATAATGAATAAAGATTCAAGTATTGTTGCAATGGTAAATGAAGAGGATCATCTAAGAATTCAAGCTTTTGAAAGTGGTTTTGATATTGATAAATGCTATAACAATTTGTGTGAATTTACAGATAGTTTAGAAAATAATATAAAATTTGCTATTAACGATAAATATGGATATATAACTGCTTGTCCAAGTAATGTTGGTGCTGCTATGAGAGTGTCTGTAATGTTACATTTACCAGCTCTTGCAAAACTTGGTCTTCTTTCAAAAATAATAGATGAAGCAACAAGTATGGGACTTTCTGTAAGAGGTCTATATGGAGAAAATACATCAGGATATGGTCATATATACCAAATATCAAATAGGCAAACTTTAGGACTTAGTGATAAAGATATAATAAATAAAACAAAAGCAATTGTTACTGCTATAATTTCTCAAGAAAGGAAAGCAAGGAATGTTTTAAAGGAAAATAGTATTCACTTAAGTGATGAAATATATAGAGCGCTAGGTGTACTTAAAAATGCAAGAATAATGTCTGATGATGAAGCTTTTAAATTATTATCTAAAGTAAGACTTGGGGTGGCTATGAAAATAGTAGATGGTGTTTCTTTAGAAAAAATACAATCTTTAATGATTAATACTAAGGAAAATACTTTAAAGACAGTGCTTAAGGAAGATTTATCTAGAGAAGAGGAAGATATAAAAAGAGCAGAATATATAAGAGGGGAGTTGAGTTAAAATGTATGAGTTTACAGGAAGAGCAAATAGAGTTCTTGAACTTGCAAAAGAATTTTCTATAATTCATAACTATTCATTTGTTGGTACTGAGCATATATTGTATGGACTTGTAAAGGAAGGAGAAGGTTTGGCTAGTAAAATATTAACAAGTCAAGGGCTTACTGCAGAATATGTAGAAGAAGAAATATTAAAAATAGATGGTTTAATGAATACGTTAGAAAGTGATCCGGAGTTTACACCAAGAGCAAAAAGAATAATAGAAAATAGTGCTAAAGAGGCAATGAGAATGGGTCAAAATTATGTGGGAACTGAACATATACTCTTAGCACTAATGAGAGAAATTGATAGTGTTGCAGTAAGAATACTTATAGATACAAACATTGATCCGCAAAGAATTTTTGCTGATCTTTTAAGACTTTTAAGTGAAGATTCACCAATAACTAATTATTCAGATTCTACTTTTTCTTCTGATAAAGATGCAAATACGCCAACATTAAATCAATATGGAAAGAATTTAACAACACTTGCAAAAGAATCAAAATTAGATCCGGTTATAGGTAGAAAAAATGAGATTCAAAGAATTATAGAAATATTAAGTAGAAGAACAAAGAATAACCCAGTATTAATCGGAGAACCTGGTGTTGGTAAAACAGCAGTAGTAGAAGGTTTGGCTCAAATGATAGTAGATAATAAAGTACCAGAAATATTAAAAAACAAAAGAGTTATTTCACTTGACATGTCAGCAATGATTGCTGGTGCTAAATATAGAGGCGATTTTGAGGAAAGATTAAAAAATGTACTTCAGGAAATAAAAAAAGCTGGTAATGTTATTTTATTTATTGATGAAATGCATACTATAATAGGTGCTGGAGCTGCAGAAGGTGCTATGGATGCAGCCAATATTTTAAAACCTCTTTTATCTAGAGGAGAAATACAAATAATTGGAGCAACTACTTTAAATGAATATAGAAAGTATATAGAAAAAGATGCAGCACTAGAAAGAAGATTTCAAACTGTAATTGTTGATGAACCTACAATTGAAGATACAATTAAAATTTTAGATGGACTTAAAGATAAATATGAAGCACATCATAAAGTAAAAATTACAGATGAAGCTATAAAAGCAGCAGTAAATTTATCAGAAAGATATATAAATGATAGATTTTTGCCTGATAAAGCTATTGATTTGATAGATGAGGCTTGTTCTAAGATAAAATTGAAAACTGTTACTATGCCAAAAAATATAGTGGATATGGAAAAAAAGCTAGAAAAGATATCTAAAGAAAAGGAAGAAGCTATAATATCACAATCTTTTGAAGAGGCTGCTAAGCTTAGAGATGAAGAAAAAGAGTTAAAAGAAAAAATATCTAAGGCTAGAGAAAAATGGAATAAAAATGAAAAAAATAAAGAACCTAGTGTAAGTGAAGAAGATGTTGCAAATGTTGTATCATCATGGACAAAAATACCAGTAACAAAACTTACTAAAACGGAAGTTGAAAAATTAAAGAATTTGGATATAGATTTGAAAAAACGTGTTATTGGTCAAGATGAAGCAGTAGATGCTTTAGCTAGAGCAATAAAAAGAGCAAGAGTAGGGCTTCAAAATGAAAATAGACCAATAGGCTCATTTATGTTTTTAGGTCCAACTGGTGTTGGTAAAACAGAGCTTACAAAAGCTTTAGCCCAAAATTTATTTGGAAATGAAACTCAAATGATACGTCTTGATATGTCTGAATTTATGGAAGCACATAGTGTTTCAAAACTTATTGGTTCTCCTCCAGGATATGTAGGATATGATGAGGGAGGACAGCTTACAGAACAGGTTAGACGTAAACCATATAGTATAGTTTTATTTGATGAGATAGAAAAAGCTCATCCAGATGTATTTAATATGTTACTTCAAATACTAGATGATGGAAGACTTACTGATTCTACAGGAAGAACTGTAAGTTTTAAGAATACGGTGATTATAATGACATCAAATGCTGGTGCTAGAAATATAGTAGAACATCATTCTATTGGATTTATTAGTAAAGAGGATAGTAAAAAAGATTATGATAAAACCAAAGAAGAAGTAATGGGAGAGTTAAAAAAGATTTTTAGACCAGAGTTCTTAAATAGACTTGATGATATTATTGTATTTAAAAAGTTAAGTAGTGAAAGTATAGAAAAAATAACTAAACTTATGTTAGATGAATTTATAAAAAGAGCAAGTAACAAAAATATAGAAGTAAGTATTTCAGATGAAGTTATAAAATATATAAGTAAAGTTGGGTTTGATGATACATATGGTGCAAGACCATTAAGACGTGCTATCGAGTCAAAAATAGAAGATAAATTTGCTGAGGCAATCCTTGATGGAAATATTAAAGAAAATAGCCAAGTAAAAATAAATATTAAAGATGATAAAATAATAATTTCCTAATATCTAAATAGAGTAATGATATATTTATTATATTATTTTGATTGTTATATAGTTTTTAATTTTAGTATTGAATAATTTTTTATTTTGTGATATATATATAAATATATATGGGGGTAGTTAATATGGATTTTAAAGAAAAAGTAACAGAAATATCAAAAAAAGCTGGAAAAGTAGCAACAGATACATATAATACCGTTGCTGATAAATCAGGAAAGTTGTTTGAAGAGGCAAAATCAAGAATATCTATTTCAGATATGGAAAAAGAAATAGATAAAATTTATGAATCAATGGGTATTACAATATATGATGAGTACCAAAAAGGTGAAGATGTTGGAAAAACGTTTACAAAGGAATGTAAAAAAATAGATAAACTTAATAAAGAAATAGAAGAACTAAATAAAAAAATATTATTTAATAAGGGACTTAGAATATGTCAAAATTGTGGTGAAACAATTTCGGCTAATGCTACTTTTTGTCCAAGTTGTGGAGAAAAGCAAAAAGCTGTTAAGATAAAAGAAACAAAAAAAGCTGCTAAGGAAGATGAGGAGGTTTTAAAAGAGCATGTGTGCCCACAATGTGGAAAGATAGAACCGCCAGAATCTAGATTTTGTACAAAATGTGGATATAAATTTGAAAAATAGAATAGTAAAATAAGGAATGTTGATTAATATATTCCTTATTTTTTCTTTTTCACAAAATAAAATTTTGTACATACTATATACTAGGGAGGTGGACAAAATGGAAGCTATTAATTTTAATAACTATTATAGAAGTCTTGGAGTTATTAGTTATCCAAATAATATATGTACATATAATTATTTAAAAAATAATAGAAATAGTGAAATTAGCTCTGATTTAAAAGAAGTCATAGAACTTATAAAAGAATCTGTTGGTGATGAAAAAGAAGATGAAGAATTTTATAAATTGCTATTAACCCTTACTACGAATGTAGAGGATATAAATATAATAAATAGTATTATTGCAGATGAGAGAAAACATAACCAAATATTAAGAAATCTTTATTTTGAACTTACAGGAAAAAAATTACCAGAAAATAGAAATGGAAGTAAAGTTGATAATATGTTAAACTATAGAAAAAACTTACAAAAAGCTTTAATGGGTGAGTTAAATGCTATAAAAAGATATAGAAAAATTATGGCAGCAATGCCTGATAATCAAAAATATGCATTAATAATGGAAATACTTACCGATGAATTAAGGCATGCAAATTTAAATAATTTTTTGTTTGCAAAGACAATGCAAATGGCTTGAATACAAAGATTGACTATTAAAATTTATAGTCAATCTATATTTTTGTAAAAAATGTCGAAAAAAGTATTGACAAAAACAAATAAAAATGGTAAGATAATGAAGTCGCAAAAACAATGTTAAA